>JAFTMQ010000129.1 GCA_017452305.1 Clostridia bacterium
CAAATGCGCGAACTCGTCGGGCAAATCGTACGGGTCCATTCCCTTATAGCAAGGGATAATCGTTTTGTTTTTACTGTCCTTAGTGATTTTTAAGAAACGAGACCACTCGTTTTTCACCCAAACGGCGTTAAAATATTCGGGCTTCGTGCCTATCGCAAGCATAACCTTTGCCGAATTGAGCGCGGCGAAAATAATCGGCTCGTACGCAGAGCCAAGCTTACCTTCCAACGTGATTGCCGCATAGAACACCTTAAAGCCCTCTTGCGTGAGTTGGTGATAAATATCGTTTGCAATTACGCTATCCTGCGTGCGTTTACCGTTTTCGTCCGTTTCCTTATAGCAAATGAATACGTCGTAAGGCTCTTCATTTTGCGCGACTTCCAAAATTCCTTTTTGAATTTTGTCTATCTCTTGCGCTTCTTCCGTGTAAAGCGCCTTTTGGTAGTCGTCCAACGCATATTTGAGTGCAAGCTTATAATTTTCGTCCGCGATAATGCTTTCGTAGGACGTTCTATGGCAGGTGGGAATTCTCGTTTCCGTTTTGGGATCTTCGACGTATTCTACGCCGAACTTACAAAGAATTAAACCCCAATATGCCTCGTATTGCTCCTCGTCCGCTTGGATAATGCGTTCATATACGCTTTCCGCTTTGTCAAATTCACTCTTTAAGCGGAGCGTGGTTGCGCGGTTGAACAAATTTTGGATATTTTCATCGCGCGAGGACGGTAAAGTTTGTTTCGTTCTACAAGCGGGACATTTGACAAGGCGCATTCCCTCTTCCACGTCCAAATTCGCCGCACAACATTTACACTTATATGCAATCGACACAATAACACCTCTAAAAAACATAGTTTTTTATATTTTATCACTTTTACATTCAATCGTCAAGGGGTTGGCGTAAAAAAAACGGGCTCAAAGAGCCCGTTTTCCCTATCAATTTATAGATTAACCGTAAATATCGAAGTTGAGGGTGTTGTAAATCTTGCCGCCCTCGTCGTCGAGATAAACCGCCAACGCACAGCCGCGCCAATAATCCTTTTTATCGTTCCAGTTACAAGCCGCAATCTCTACCGTCACTTCTTGCCCTGCAAATACTTTCAACCAAGAATATTGATTTGCGGACGAACAATACAAGGCAATCTTATTAGAGCCGCTAATAAGGTTGATATTCGTATAATAAGGCGTTGTCACAACCTCTACCGTGACCGTAAGCACGAATACCGTCGTGGAATAGTCTTGCGTGATGTCCAACGCAGAAAAATCCGCCGCCGTCTTACCCGTCACAAATTTCGCCGTCGAATATTCGTGGTTGCCGTAAAGGTTAACGTCAATTTCCGCCCTTACAATACAGGTTTGCCCTGCAAACGCGCTGTTGTCGTCTTTTACGAAACGCTCGCGTTCGCCCGTCAAAATAACCTCGTTGCCAAGCGCAAGCCCTTTAAATTCGTCCACGGTATTCACAAGTACGGAAATCACACTGCCGTCCTCACCGAAGAGATAGAAACCGTCTCTATTGACAACGGAAGGCCCTACGATACCGCGCACGGTAACCATACTGCCGCCGTCGGGTTGGTTGGGCGCAACCGCAATCGCTTCCGCAACCGAAATATAATCAAAGCTTTCGGGGTCGATAAATTGAATTTCTACCGTATCCGAATAGGAATTTTCACCATAAGCACCCGTAATGGTAACCGTCGCCGTGCCGTCCGCTACGCAGTGCATAATCGTCTTGCCGTCCACGTTTTCAAAGTAAACGACGTCCGTATTGCTCGAAGCATAGCTTACCGTCGCGTTTTCAAAGCCGAGAAGCTCGGAAGAAACGCTGTTCACCATTTCCTTGGCAGGATCCGCGCTGTACACCTTCATGAATTGATCAAGCGCGTGGTATTTCACCGCATATTCGCCCGCGTTTGCCGTATCAAACTTATACTCTTGATAGTAGATAGAGATAGGTTGGAAGCGGAAGAAACAGCTGGACGCTTCGCTCTTTGCGTTGAGCGCAGAGAGATAAACGGTGCAAATCTTGCCGTCGAATTCGTCAATCCAAGCAAAGTCGGAGCCGTTACATTGCGAGTAGGTATAGCTGCCCGTCTCTCCGTCGATATCGAAGAAATAATAGTTGGTAAAGCCGTTGCCGGGCACCTTTTTCACAAGCGCATTTACTTTGTAAATGGTCGTGGTGATATCTTCCGTAACGGGGGTATCTACGATTTCTTTTACCGTCGTTTCCTCAATCCAAGAATCGTCATAGGAAATATAGTACTTATCCACGGAAACAATTTCCACGTTCGTCAATTGATTGCAGCCCAAATAGCCGTGCTTTTGCGCCGCCGCCTGCTCTTTTTCTAAAATCCAATAATCCTTTTCGGCAAGAATGGTAACAAGGTCGCCCACCTCTACTCTGCCTGCAAGGTCGCCGTCGTAAACGTAAATGGATTGCGTATCATCGACAAGGAATACGCCGCAAGGCACTTTGCCGTTTGCGTAGGTGATTTGCGCAACCGCACCGTCCACCTTTACAAGCGTACCTGCTTCCACATTTCTTGCGTCCGCAATCGACATATCTTGATAGCCCGTTTCGTCCACGTTGCCTTGGTTGGACTTGAACTCGATTATTCTCGCTTGCTTAATTTCCTTGCTGCCGTTAAAGTTTTGTAAGATACAATGAAGCAAAACCTCGTCGCCCTTGTAAGGCTTTTCCGCCATCGCCGCATAACCCACCGAGCCGTCCGCGTTCGTCGAATTATAAACGGACATTTCGCCCGTTTCGTCCTCGATTATCATCGCGCCGAATTCGGGTTTCGTAATGGATTTTACCGTCGCGCGGATATAATATCTATCCGTCGTTACGTTCCCGGGCTCGCCGCAAAGTTCCATCGCCTCGGCAATCGTAATCGTCTCATACGTCGGCGTTTCACTGCCCGTATCCGAAGCTTCATCACTGCCCGTATCCGAAGCTTC
>JAFTMQ010000130.1 GCA_017452305.1 Clostridia bacterium
TACGAGGATATCGGCGTATATCTTGCGCATACCATTCCTTTCTACGCAAAATTCTACGACATCAAGCATATGTTGCTTTTAGGTAGAGTTATGGGCGGCAAAGGCGGCGATATTATTCTTGCAACCTGCAAAAAGGTTTTGGCGGAAGAATATCCCGAGTTTGCAGGCTTGGATATCGGCTTACCCGACGAAAACAGCCGTCGTGTAGGGCAGAGTATTGCTGCTGCTTCCCTTCCCGCATCTAAATAAAACAGAGAATATTGAAAATGAATTGCAAGCAAGCTTGCATGAATTAAAATCTATGATTTCATGAATTGCTTTATTGCGTAAAGCGTGAATGGAATTGCGGACTTTGTCTACAATTCGTTGTGGCTACAAATATAAGCAATAACGCAACGCTTGCAAATTTCAGGAGTTAAAATTATGAAAACCTTTAAAAACGCAACCGTTTACGTAGAGGGGGAGGGCTTAAAGAAGTGCAACCTCTCGTTCGATAGTAAAATTCAAAAAATTTCCCGCTGTGCAGACAAGACGGCGGAGGTGATTGAGCTTCCCGACGACGCTATCGTTTTGCCCGGCTTTGTGGATCAACATATCCACGGCGCGGGCGGCTCGGACGGTATGGACGGCACGATAAAGGACGTGTCTATCATCGCCAACACCATCGCGGCGGAAGGGACGACCTCTTTCCTCGTCACCACCATGACGCAAAGCCCCGAAAATATCACCAAGGCATTGCAGGCGGTAAAGGAATACAAGGCAGCAAACCCTACGGACGGCGCACGCGTTGTCGGCGTACATTTGGAAGGACCGTTCATCGCGGCAAAGCACAAGGGCGCGCAACCTTTGGAATACGTAAAAGAGCCCGACGTTAAAGTGTTTGACGAATATAATGTGGCAAGCGGAAACTCGATTGCTATCGTTACCCTCGCGCCCGAAGTAGAGGGGGCGGCGGACTTCGTTGCACACTTGACCAAGCAAGGCATCGTAAGCTCTATCGGCCACTCGGGCGCAAAATATCCCGACGTAGAAAAGGCGGTTTCCCTCGGCGCAAGCAACGTTACGCACACCTACAACGCGCAAACGGCGTTACACCACCGCGAAATCGGCGTAGTCGGCAGTGCAATGCTTTTGGACGAATTGAATTGCGAGCTTATTTGCGACACGATTCACGTTTCCGTGCCCGCAATGCGCTTGCTTGTGAAAAACAAGCCGCACGATAAAATTTCCCTCATCACGGACGCTATGCGCGCTAAGGGCTTGCCCGACGGCGAAAGCGAGCTCGGCGGTCAAAAGGTGTTCGTAAAGGACGGGGAAGCGCGTTTGGCGGACGGCACGTTGGCAGGCAGCGTTCTTCGTATGAACCGCGCCGTGCAAAATATGGTGGAAAAGGTGGGCGTACCCCTCACCCAAGCGGTGGAATACGCAACCATCAACCCTGCAAGAATGTTGAAGATTGACGACGTTACGGGCAGTATCAAAGTGGGCAAAAATGCCGACTTCACGGTACTTAACAAAAACTTCGACGTATTGCTTACCATTCGCGACGGCGAAATTATTTACAAAGCGTAAAAATTGACAGATTAAAAAGAGTTCGAGCATAAGCTCGGGCTCTTTTTTGTCGTATATATCCCGCAAAAATAACATATTTATAAGAAAACGGAATTTGAAAATAAAAAAATCGGTAAAAAGTCGGTTAAATACTTTGAAAAAGTCAAAAAATATGTTATAATAGGAGCGACGCCCTTGAAAGGAAAATTTAATTTAAGCGCATACGAAGCCTTTTCACATAAGACGGACGTGGCTATGGCAAGCCATAGCACGATAGGCTGCGGCGGCAATGCACGCACGGTTTTTTATCCGCAAAGCGTAGCGGAAACCAAAGCCTTGCTTTGCAAATTAGAGGGGGACAAAATCCCTTATTACGTCGTTGGCAATATGAGCAATCTTCTTCCGCCCGACGACGGTACGGAAATTCCGCTTATTTGCACGGCGAATTTGAACGGCGTGACGGTTGGCGAGGGCGCATTCGTGTATGCGGGCGCAAAAAGCGGCGCGTTGTTGTCCATTTGCAAGCGTAACCAAAAAAGCGGTGCGGAATTTTTAAACGGAATTCCTTGCACGCTCGGCGGTGCGCTTTTCATGAACGCGGGCGCGGGCGGCGCGTATATCGACGAAATCGTGGAAAGCGTGCTCGTTTATCGCAAAGGGGAAACCAAGCTTGTGCCGCGCAAGGACTGCGGCTATTCGTACAAGCACAGCGTTTTCATGGACGACGGAAGCGTTATTCTCGGTGCGGCGTTACGCTTGACGGACTCCACGGACGAGGAAATTGCGGGGCGGGAAAGCTTTTTCAAAGCCCGTCGCGCACACCTGCCCAAGGGCAAAAGTATGGGCTGCGTGTTTAAAAACCCCGAGGGATATAGCGCGGGCGATTTGATTGAGCGGAGCGGCTTAAAGGGCTTACGCATCGGCGGGGCGGTCGTTTCGGGCGAACACGCAAATTTTATCATTAACGACAAAAACGCTACGGCAAAAGATATAAAGACGTTGATAACGCTTATCCAAAACGCGGTGTCGGCGCAATACGGAATACGGTTAGAAGAGGAAATAAGATACATTCCATTGTAAGGAGAACAAACAGTGATTTTAACGGCAGATTATCATACGCACACCCCGTACTCGCACGGTAAAAACACGGTGGACGAGAATGCGGCAAGAGCAAAGGAATTGGGATTGAAGCAGCTCGCGATCAGCGACCACGGCTACACCCACGTTTCGCTCGGTATTCGTCGAAGCCAAACGGAATCCTACATCGCGGATTGCAAGGCGGCGACGGAAAAATACGGCATTGACGTGCTCGTCGGCATCGAGGCGAATATTTGCGGTTTAAGCGGGAAATCCGACTTGACGGAAAAGGACTACGAAAATTTCGACGTTTATCTCTGCGGAAATCACGTTTGGATCAAGTACGATAAATTCGCCGATTATCCGCTGTATTGTTGGAGCAACGTCATGCTCAACAAATTCTTAAAAAGCCGTCCGAAATGGCTTGTCAAGCGGAATACGCAAGCGTATATCAACACGATAAAGCGCAACCCGATAGACGCGGTAACGCACGTTGGACACATTTGCCCTTGCAATACGTTAGAGGTGGCAAAATGCGCCGCCGACTACGGCACGTATATCGAGCTCAATTCCAAAAAGACGCACGTCACGGACGAGCAGCTTATGGAAATGGCGCTCAAAACGGACGTTCGTTTTATCATCAATTCCGACGCGCACAGCGCGGATAGAGTAGGGGACATCAAGCGCGTGGAAGAACAGCTTGCCCGCTTGCCCGAGTTTCCGCTCGATAGAATTGACAACATCGACGGACGCTTCCCAAATTTCCGATTTACGGAATTTAAAAAACACTTATAAACGGTAGGATATGAACTTTACTTCGGACGTAAAAAAAGAAATGATCAATCACGGCGTTAAGGACGGCGGTGCGCGCTTGTCGGAAATGTCGGCATTCCTTCGCACCTGCGGTACGTTCGGGGTTAAGGACGGACAGCTCACCTTTTTCCTTGTCAGCGAAACGGAAAACGTCGCGGAATATTTCATGTCCCAGTTTTCCAAAATTTTCGACGCGGAGCTCTTCGTCACCCACGCCACGCGCGATAGAATGAGCGGCAGAGACAAGCTGTTGTTACAATGCCCGCCCGCCGTCGCGGCAGAGGTGTTAAAAACATTGCGCTTGGTGGGGAAAAACGGGGAATTGCGCAAAGGCATTTCCGCGTCCCTCGTATCCGACGAAGCAAAGGAAATCGCCTATATTCGCGGTGCGTTTTTGGGCGGCGGAAGCTGTACCTTGCCTATGGATAACGGCACGACGGGCTACCATTTAGAAATCGTATTCAACGACAAAAAGACGGCAAAGGACTTTTGCTTGGTGCTTTCGGAATTTGAAATCCTCGCAAAGCTTGCGGAGCGGAAAGAAACCTTCGTGGCGTATATCAAAAGTAAGGAACAAATTTCCGATTTTCTCGCCGTTGTCGGCGCGCATAACGCCTTAAAAAAGCTTTCCGAGCTTGTGGAAAGACGGGACGAGGCAAACCGCACCAACCGCGCGCGCAACTGTATGTCGGGCAATGCGGACAAGGCGGCAATCGCGGCGGTAAAGCAGGTTGTCGCGCTCAAAAAGTTGGAAGAAAGCGGCGGCTTTACCTTATTGAGCGAAGAATTAAAACAGCTTGCCAAGGCAAGGTTGGACAACCCGTCCATGTCCTTGCAGGAGCTCGCGGATAAACTCTGCGTTAGCAAAAGCTGTTTAAACCACAGAATGCGCAAGCTAATGTCAATGGCGGCGCTTAAAGAAGAAAACAACGAGTAAACGGAAGAATTATGACGGATTTTGTACATTTACATTTGCATACGGAATACAGCCTGTTGGACGGCGCGGCAAAGGTGGACGATTTAATCGACCACCTCGTTAAAAATAATATCAACGCCTGAGCTATCACCGACCACGGCAATATGTACGCCTCTTTGTATTTCGCGGAAGAATGCGTAAAAAAGGGGATAAAA
>JAFTMQ010000131.1 GCA_017452305.1 Clostridia bacterium
AACTACTATGAAAGCAATAGCGGTACTTGAAGTACAGGCTATGGTTGCCGCCATCGCAGGTCTTGACGCTATGGTAAAAGCGGCTGACGTCAAGCTTATCCACGTGGAAAAAAGACTTGGCGGCAGAATGGTAACCATCGTCGTTGAAGGCGAGGTTTCCGCAGTCCAAGCGGCGCTTGATGCAGGCGCAGCTGCAGCGGCGGAAGTCGGTAACGTAAAGGTTCGCGAGGTCATCGCGCGCCCTCATCCCGACGTTATGAAATTCTTAACGACGGGCTAAATAAAGCAAGTCGGGGCATACAGCCCTGCAAATAAAAATAAAAAAGAAATTAAATAAATCTTAGGAGGATTTAACAATGGAAGCATTAGGTATGGTAGAAACCAGAGGTCTCGTAGCAGCTATCGAAGCAGCAGATGCAATGGTTAAGGCATCAAACGTAGTTCTTATCGGCAGCGAAAAAATCGTTAGCGGCTTGGTAAGCGTTATGGTTCGCGGCGACGTTGGCGCAGTTAAAGCAGCTGTTGAAGCTGGTACTGCAGCAGCTTCTGCTCTTGGCGAAGTTATTGCTACGCACGTAATCCCTCGTCCCCACATGGACGTTGAAAAACTTCTTCCCTCCATTAAATAATTCATAAAGAATTTTTAAGAGGTAAGAAAGAACTCCACGAAAATATACGTACCGCCCGTTATTTAAAGGGCGGGCGGTGCGCAATTTTCAAAACCCAAAACAAAGTCAAGCGTACGCGCGTACGCGCCTTTATGCTTGATAACAGCAATAAAAATAAGGAACAAAACTATGGAATTTTCTAACGCGCAAATTGCGGAATTGGTAAAAAAAGTAATCGCGGATATGGGCGGTGAAGCGCTTTCTTCGCAGGCGAGCAACAACGAAGTGCCCGTCGGCGTATCCAACCGTCATATTCACTTAAATAAGGCAGACCTTGAAACCCTTTTTGGGGCAGGCTACGAGCTTACGCCCATGAAGGACCTTTCCCAGCCTGGTCAATACGCTTGTAAGGAAACGCTTACCCTCATTGGCCCTGCTATGCGTCCTATCGAAAACGTAAGGGTGCTCGGCCCGCTTCGCAGTAAGTCGCAAGTAGAAATTTCCGCCACCGATTCTTACGTATTAAAGGTAAAGCCCCCCGTACGCGAATCGGGCAAAACCGAAGGCTCGGCGCCCGTTACCATTATTGGGCCTAAGGGTGTGGTACAGCTCAAAGAGGGCTGTATCATCGCAAACCGTCACATTCATATGTCGCCCGCAGACGGCGCGGCATTTGGCGTGCAAGACGGCGATACGGTCACGGTGGACGTGCTCGGCAAACGCCGTACCCGTTGGTACGACGTACAAGTTCGCGTGCATAAAGATTTCCGCTTGGAAATGCACGTCGATACGGACGATGCAAATGCAGTCGGCATTGGCAACGGCGCAAAAGTAAAAGTAGTCAAGGAGTAAGAATATGTTAAGAGGAATTATCAGAGGCCACATCGTATCCACCAAAAAGCAGGATTCGCTCGTTGGTTCTAAATTCATGGAAGTGCAAATTATGAAGAACGGTGAACTCACCGACGAATATCTCATCGCCGTGGACAGCGTAGGCGCAGGTATCAACGAAGAGGTACTCATCACGACGGGTAGCTCCGCACGTTTGGCGTTGCATAATGCGAACGCGCCTTGTGATGCGGTGATTGTCGGTATCGTAGACTAAAACAAGTCGTGGCGTATATACTTCGCATTGCATCGTCGCGCTGTGGCAACTTTCAGTCACGTACGCCTATGTACGCTTCTTCAAGTTTTCCGTGCGCTTCTTGAACTGCTTGCATCTCCGCCATGCCGAAAAGCTACGTTTAGCGGCTATATAAATTATAGCCACAATACAGCACTCAACATTTTTGAAAAGCAAAGCTTTTCAAATCATTTTCCCTAAGGCAAACGACTATGGACTTAAAAGAACTTATGCAACAATCGGGTATCGTCGGCGCGGGTGGCGCGGGCTTCCCCTCGTACGCAAAATTGGCGGACGGGGCGGATACGCTTGTCATCAACGGCGCGGAGTGCGAACCGCTTTTATACACCGATTACGTGTTGCTTCAAAAAGAAATGCCGATGGTTTTGACGGGTATCAAAGCCGTGTTAGAGTACGCGAAAATTCCGCGCGCTCTGCTTTGCGTGAAGGAACATACGGCAAAACGCCTTCGCTTAACGGACGGAAAGAAATTAGACGAGCATATTTTCTTGAAAACCCTGCCCGACGTCTATCCTATGGGCGACGAAATTAGTTTGATTTATCAAGCGACGGAAAGGGTGGTCAAGCCGGGCAATCTGCCTATCACCTCGGGCGTTATCGTGCTCAATGTAGAAACCCTTTTGGGTGTAGGGCTCGCGCTCAAAAAATCCAAGCCCGTCCTCGATAAATATTTGACGATAGGCGGGGACATTCCCGAAGCCATCGTTGTGAAGGTTCCCATCGGCACGCCGATTGCGGAGCTATTAGAAAAAAATTCGATTATCATCCCCGAAGGGCACGTCCTTATCGACGGCGGCCCCTCGATGGGTAAAGTAATAGATCCCGAAAGCGCGGTTGTCACCAAAACGACTAAGAGCCTTTTGATTTTGCCCCCCGACTGCGAAGCAGTCCGTACCAAGCTCATCAGCGGCGAAATGTCGATTGCGCGTGCGGAAACGGCTTGCTGTCAATGTACCCGCTGTACCGACCTCTGCCCTCGGCATTTGCTCGGTTACCCCTTAGAGCCGCACAAAATGGTGCGCACGGCAAAGGGGGCGGCGACGGTCATGCCCGAAATGGTGGTTACGGCAAATCTTTGCTGCGGTTGCGGCATTTGCGAAAGCTTGGCTTGCAGTCAAGGCATTTCGCCGAGGGCGGTCATCAACGAATACAAGGCGCTCATCGGGAAAAATAAAATGCGCTACGTTGGCAAAGACGAGGTTTCGCCCTTGCCC
This sequence comes from Clostridia bacterium, assembly GCA_017452305.1. GTDB lineage: Bacteria > Bacillota > Clostridia > Christensenellales > Borkfalkiaceae > Scatosoma. Next base: position 2,967 of record JAFTMQ010000131.1, read on the forward strand.
GAGCGGGATTGGCGCATGGTTCCGTCCGAGCGTTGGGCAAACGTGCTCGGCGTAGCCAAGTTCGATAAGGTCGGTAAATATATCGGCGAGCAAACGGACTTTACAAGAGCGGAAATTTTGCTCCGTCAACACATCGGCGCACCCAGCGTCCCTTGCGTAAAGGACGGCGATAGAGTGGAAAGGGGCGACGTAATCGCCCAAGCGGCGGAAGGGCTTTCCCTTCCTCAACACGCGTCCGTCAGCGGTACGGTCAGCGTATATAACGACAGAATTATCATCGAAAAGGATAACGCATAATGTTTAAAGCAATCGGTGTCATTGAATTGAAAAGTATTCCCAAAGGCGTAGAAGCAACGGACGCGGCGCTCAAAAGCGCAGGCGTACAAGTGGTTGCGGCGCATCCCTCCTGCCCCGGTAAGTACGAAATTATCTTGACGGGCTCTATTTCCAACGTAACGGCGGCAGTTAGCCACGTTTTGGCGAAGTTTGAGGGGTACGTTATCGACAGCTCTATTATGGGCAGAATTGACGAGCAGGTCATCAAAGCCTTGTTCGGCACGCAAACGGGCGAACGCAAAGGCTCGCTTGGGTTGGTGGAAACCTACTCCGCGGCGACGACCATCAAGGCGGCGGATATCGCGGTCAAGACGGCGCGTGTGGAAATCTTCGATTTGCGCGTTTCCCGCGGTATGGGTGGCAAGGGCGTGATTATGCTCACGGGCGAGGTCGGCGACGTAACGGCGGCGGTGCAAGCGGCTTCCGCTTACGCAAAGCAGAGCGGTCAACTTTCTTCCGAATCGGTTATCGCAGCGCCGCATGCGGAGCTTTGGGCACAGCTTTAATGAGTAAAATGCAACGAATTAGCGTTGCGTGAAATCAAAGATTTCGTGAAATGCGTTCTATGAACGCGTGAAAGGATTTGCAAGCTCCGCTTACAAATCGTTTTGGCTAAAAAATAGGTTTAAGTATGGAAAACATCAAATTCGTTATTGAAAAAAGCGCAAGAATACAAAAACTTGTAGATAATTTATACGAAAAAATGCCCGAAATTGAATCGGCGCGCGGTATTTTGGTCACCGAAAGCTATAAGCAGACGGAAGATTTGCCCATTATTTTGCGCCGTAGTGCGGCATTTGCGCACATTTTGCGCCACTTACCCATCGTCATTCGCGATAACGAGCTTATCGTCGGCAGCGCAACGATTGCGCCTCGCGGCTGTCAAGTGTTCCCCGAATATTCCTACGAATGGTTGGAAGCGGAATTTGACACCGTCGCAACGCGTGTGGCAGATCCGTTCTACATTAGCGAAAAGACGAAAGAGGAATTGCGCGGCGCATACCCTTATTGGAAGGGCAAAACCAACAGCGATTTGGCAAAATCGAACATGGCGCCCGAGGCGTACGAAGCGTTTATGACGCACAATATCTTCACGCCCGGCAACTACTTCTATAACGGTATCGGCCACGTCAACGTTAACTACAAAAAGGTGCTTGAAAAGGGCTACCGCGGCATTATGGCGGAAGCGCAAGCGGCGCTCAATAAGCTTTGCGTTGCCGACCCCGAATATATCCGTAGAAGCAATTTCTTGCGCGCGGTCATCGAATCGTGCGAGGCGGTTGTGGAATATGCCCGCCGTTATGCAAAGCTCGCCAAAGAGCTTGCAATGAAAGAGAGCAACCCCGAACGCAAGGCAGAGCTTGAAAAAATTTCCTGCAACTGTAAACGCGTTCCCGAATTCCCCGCAAGGGATTTCCACGAGGCGTGCCAATCCTTCTGGTTTGTACAGCTTTTGCTGCAAATCGAATCGAGCGGTCACTCCATTTCGCCGGGGCGTTTCGACCAATATATGTACCCTTACTACAAGAAAGATATCGACGAGGGCAAGCTTACCCTTGAACAAGCGCAAGAGCTTATCGACTGTATTTGGGTAAAACTTAACGACATCAACAAGGTACGTGACGCGGCTTCCGCAGAGGGCTTTGCGGGCTATGGTATGTTCCAAAATTTGATCGTTGGCGGTCAAAATGAGCAAGGCATGGACGCAACGAACGATCTTTCGTATATGTGCTTGGAGGCGGCAATGCACGTGCCTCTGCCACAACCCTCTATCTCTGTCCGCGTATGGAACGGCACCCCCCAACCCTTTATGATTAAGGCGGCGGCGCTTACGAGACTTGGTACGGGCTTGCCTGCGTACTACAACGACGAGGTGATTATTCCGTCCATTATGGCGAGAGGGCTTACCTTGGAAGACGCACGCGATTATTGCATTATCGGCTGCGTAGAGCCGCAAAAGGGCGCGAAGACGGACGGTTGGCACGACGCGGCGTTCTTCAATATGCTCCGCCCGTTAGAGCTTGTGTTCTCGAACGGTATGGATAAGGGGGTACAAATCGGCCCCGAAACGGGCGACGTAGCGCAAATGACCACTTTTGAAGAGGTGTTCGAGGCGTACAAAACCCAACAAGCGTATTTTGTAAAACTGCTTGTCAACGCAAACAACGCTATCGACGCGGCGCACGCAGAAAGAGTGCCTTTGCCCTTCCAATCCTGTATGGTGGACGACTGTATCGGCAGAGGGAAATCCTTGCAAGAGGGCGGTGCTATCTACAATTTCACGGGCCCCCAAGGCTTTGGTATTGCCAACAACGCGGACGGCTTGCTTGCGATTAAAAAGCTCGTCTTTGAAGAGGGTAGATTTACGATGACCGAGCTCCGCGACGCCATCAACGCAAACTTCGGCTATGGGCTTACGGGCAAAATGGCGGAAAAAGTGACGGAAGACGTAGCTTGCTCGCTCGCGAAAGAGGGTGTGACGATTGACGAAAACGCAATCCGCGCCATCTACGAAGAGGTAACGAGCGCGAACGGTCTTGACCCCGTCAAGAAAGCGAGATATCGTGAAATCAAGCGCATGATTGAAGAAGATTGCCCTAAATACGGCAACGATATTTACGAGGCGGATATGTTCGCTCGCGAGGTGGGCAACACCTACACGCGCGAAGTGGAAAAATACAAAAACGTGCGCGGCGGTATGTTCCAAGCGGGCTTGTATCCCGTATCGGCAAACGTACCCCTCGGCGCGCAAACGGGCGCAACCCCCGACGGCAGATTGGCATTCACGCCGATTGCGGACGGTATCGGCCCTGCGTCGGGCCGTGACGTAAAAGGCCCTACGGCGACGGCAAATTCCGTAGCGAGATTAGAGCAAACGGTAGCCAGCAACGGCACGTTGTTAAACCAAAAATTCCATCCTTCGGCACTGGCAGGTATGAGCGGACTTACCAAATTCGCCGCCCTTATCCGTTCCTATTTCGACCAAAAGGGTATGCATATGCAGTTTAACGTCGTCACGCGTGAAACGTTGCTCGACGCGCAAAAGAACCCCGAAAAATACAAGACGTTGGTTGTCCGCGTAGCAGGTTACAGCGCGCTGTTCACGACCTTGTCCCGTTCCTTGCAGGACGATATTATCAATAGAACCGAACAGGGATTTTAATTAAAACGGAGAATCCGCGGCGCAATACGGCGTTGCCGCTCCGTGCCCCTCGCTCATTTACGCATAGTAAACTCCCTTCGGGGTACTCGCGGCGCCTTGTCTTGCTTGCGTCTTGCTCCGTTTTACGGTTAGGATAGAGCGAGGCAAAACGCTTGGCGCAACCGCACCGTGAATTGCAAGCAAAGCTTGCATGAATTGAAATCTACGATTTCATGAATTGCTTTACTATGTAAAGCGTGAATTGAATTGTAGGCTTCGCCCACAATTCGTTGCGGCTATAAATAGAAATCAAAGCTACAATTTCGCATTCACTTTTCCAAAGGAACCCACCATGAGCATTTACAGCACAAAAGGCAGAATATTTAATATTCAACGCTTCTCGATCCACGACGGACCGGGAATTCGTACCATTGTCTTTTTTAAGGGCTGTTTTATGCGCTGCGCGTGGTGCTGTAATCCCGAATCGCAAGCGTACGAAATTCAAACGATGGTGGAAAACGGCAAGACGAAGACGGTGGGCAAAGACGTGACGGTGGAAGAAATTTTGCCCGAGCTTCTCGCCGACGAGCCTTTTTATCGCAGAAGCGGCGGCGGCATTACGCTGTCGGGCGGTGAAATTTTAGGCCAACCCGATTTTGCGGCGGCGCTCTTGCAAGCGTGTCACGAGCACGGCTTACATACCGCGGTGGAATCGACGGCGAACGCGCCGTTTGAAAGCATACAAAAAATTCTGCCTCACCTTGATTTGTTCTTGATGGATATCAAGCACATGGACAGTGCAAAGCACAAAGAGTTTACGGGCGCGAATAACGAGTTGATTTTGGAAAACGCAAAGAAGATTGCGCAAAGCGGTGTGGAGCTTATCATTCGTACCCCCGTTGTGCCCGGCTTCAACGATACGGCGGGGGAAATTAAAGCCATTTCCAAATTCGCCGCAACCCTGCCTGGGGTGCAGGAGCATCATTTGCTTCCCTATCACCGTTTAGGCTCGGACAAATACGCAGGTTTAGGCAGGAATTATGCCTTAAAAGAAATCTTGCCCCCGCCCGCCGAGAAGATGGAATATTTATTGTCGGTGGCGGAAGAGAGTGGTTTGCGCATACAAATCGGCGGTTAAAAACGACGTATGTACGTCGCATTTCAGCGTCGCACTGTGGCTACCCTCGGTTACATACGTTTTAGTATGCGCCCTCGGGTGGTCCTCGTGTTCCTTGAACTGCTCGCATCTACGCCGTTTTACGGTTGAGATGAGCTGACGGAAATACTGTTTTGCTCCGTTTTTCCTTCTTCAACGAAGTGGGGGAGAGTTCACGGGCGCAATACGGCGTTGCCGCTCCGTGCCCCTTGCTCATTTACGCATAGTAAACTCCCTTCGGGGTACTCACGGCGCCTTGTCTTGCTCGCGTCTTGCTCCGTTTTCACGTTGGGAGTGAGTAGCGTAAAATCACCATTACACAACACACGAATTTCCAAAGAGAGGTCATAGATTATGGAAATGCACGATAAAATGAGAATTATTCAAGAGTTCGTTCCCGGTAAGCAAATCACCCTTTGCCATATCATCGCAAACCCCGGTGAAACCCTTTACACCAAGCTCGGGCTCGATCCCCAAACCGATTACACGAAAAGTGCGATTGGCGTTTTGACGGTTATCCCTTACGAAAGCGCGGTAATCGCGGCGGATATCGCGATGAAGTCGTCGGGCGCGGAAATCGGGTTCGTCGATAGATTTACGGGCACGCTTATCATTACGGGCTCGGTATCCTCTGTCGAAGCGGCGTTTGTAGCCATTCGCGAATATTTCGTGAAGAAGCTCGACTATATTTGCTGTGAGGTAACCAAGACCTAATCGGTATGAAAAAGATTATGCTATTCGGCAGGGTTGCGGCGGGCAAAACCACCTTGACGCAAGCTCTGCGCGGTGAAGAAATTAAGTATTACAAAACGCAATACGTAAACTATCTCGACACCGTCATTGATACGCCCGGCGAATACACCGAACGCAGAGAAACGAGCGGCGCGCTCGCGCTCTATGCCTACGAGGCGGATATTGTAGGGCTTGTGCTTTCGGCAAACGAACCCTATTCGATTTTCTCGCCTTGCTTGACGAGCATGGTCAACCGCGAGGCAATTGGTATCATCACGGGCATTGACAAGCCCGATGCGAACGTCGAGAGGGTGTATCGGTGGTTACAGCTTGCGGGCTGTAAAAAGATCTTTCCCGTAAGCTCGATCACAGGCGAAGGAATTGCCGAGCTTGCGGCGTACTTAAAGGACGACGAGGACGGGGTAGTTCCGCCTGCAAAAAACGCGGCGGGGGACGAAGACGCGAAGCAAAATACGGACGGGGAAAAGAGCGGACGGAAGATTATCCGCAAAAAACCGCCCAAAAAGCTTGCGGTGAAAAAAGAGGATAAGCCCAAAGGGCTTGAAACCTATCTTTTATAAAAAAAAGAGGATATATTATGAGTAAAACGATTGTCATTGCGTTTGCAAACAACAAAGGCGGCAGCGGCAAAACGACAACCTGCTCCAACGTGGGCTGTGCGCTTGCTTTGGCAGGTAAAAAGGTGTTGATGATTGACGGGGATATGCAGCTCAACCTCACCATTTCCTTTTTCGACGAGGAAACGGCGTACGAATACGCCAAGGGCGAGAAGAATATCTACCGCGCTATCGTTGCAGAGCGCGATTTAAACGACTATATTGTAGAAACGGGGATAAAAAATCTTGACCTTATTCCTTCCACCTCGCTAATGAGCTCGATTGAGTTCGATTTATTCGCGAAGTGGCAAAGAGAAACGGTGCTCAAAAAATGTCTTGAAAGAGTGCGCGCCAAGGGGTATTACGATTATATCCTTATCGATTCGCCCCCCACGCTTGGCGGTTGGGTGATGAACGTTATGTGTGCGTCCGATTTCGTGGTGATTCCCGTCGAGGCGAGCCCTTGGGGGTTGTTCGGCTTGGCGAATATGTTTGATTTCTGCGAACAAGCCAAGAAAATTGCGCCCAAGCTGGAAGTGCTCGGTATTGCCGTCACCAAAGCGGACGAGCGCAAAAAATATTTCAAGCAGACCTTGGAAACCTTGCGCGAGATGGAAGCCGCGCCCTTGTTTGAAAACTACGTGCGTGTAGATAGCGCGGTAGAATGGGCGCAGGATAATTCCAAACCCGTCGTCGTATATAAGAAAAACAGCCGCAGTGCGGTAGAATATACAAAACTTGCAAAGGAGATTATAGATTATGCCAATCGGAAAGAACGCAATTAAAAGAGTAGAAAACAACGGCTATTCAAAGGTGAAAACCTCTGCACCCGACATGGAGAACAGTAACGTGATTGCAAACCCCGACCCTCAAACGATAGAAAAAATGGTTGCGCCCGTAGAAAAGGCGGCAAAGAAACCCGCGGCGAAAAAGCCTACCGCAAAAAAGACGACGAAAAAAGCGCCTAAACTTGCCGAAAAAGACGGATTTATCCGCGTGGAAGTGGGCGGCGAAATGCCTTATTACTTGTTATAATTTTTAAGATAAAATCGGTTTTTGACGGCGGCAGGTACGCGGTCAAGGCCGATTTTGCACTTTTTAGCCCGCATGATTTGTGTTGCGGCGCGGACTAAATTTCATTTAAGGAGCTATATCAATGAGAGAAGTAGATAAGAAGTATCAATGTATTCCATTTTGGTCTTGGAACGATGAATTGGACGAAGAAGGCTTGGTGGAACAAGTCGAGTGGATGAACGAAAACGGCGTGGGCGGCTTTTTCATGCACGCTCGCGGCGGTTTAAAGACGGAATACCTCGGCGAAAAGTGGTTTGATTGTATCAAGGCTTGCTCGGAAAAAGCCGAGGAACTTGGTATGCACGCTTATGCGTACGATGAGAACGGTTGGCCGAGCGGTTTCGTGGGCGGTAAGCTTTTAGAGGATATCGAAAATCACGATAGATACCTCACCTTCACCATCGGCGAATACGACGAAAAAGCGCTCGTTTCCTACGATATGGAGGGGGCATGTCTGCGTCGAATTCAAAAACCTTGCAAAAATTGCTTGAACATATATCAACATTACGCAGCATCTACGGCGGACATTTTAAACCCCGAGGTCATTGACCAATTCTTGGCGCAAACGCACGAGGAATACAAAAAGAGAGATACGTACAGTCTCAAAGGCTTCTTCACAGACGAGCCGCAGTATTACCGTTGGGACACCGCATACACCAAGGTGCTTGCGCCCTATTTTAAGGAAAAATACGGCGAGGATATTTTGGACGGACTTGGATTGTTGTTTGTGGAAAAAGAGGGCTATCGCGATTTCCGTTACAAATATTGGAAAGCGATGCAGGATTTAATGCTCAACAATTTCGGCAAACGCATTTATGATTGGTGCGACGAAAACGGCTACAACCTTACGGGGCACTACGTAGAAGAGTCCTTTTTGGGCGGTCAAATGTGGTGCTGTGCAGGCGTTATGCCCTTCTATGAATACGAGCATATCCCCGGAATTGACTGGCTTGGCAGAGGGGGGCGAGGCAAGATTGCGCAAAAGCAGGTTTCGTCCGTAGCGGCGCAGCTTGGCAAAAAGCAAATTATCACCGAAACGTACGGCTGCTGCGGTTGGGACGTTACCCCGCAGGAGTTGAAAGAAATTGCCGAATGTCAATACGTGGGCGGCGCAAATTTGATGTGTCAACATTTGCTCCCTTACACCGAGCACGGCCAAAGAAAGCGCGACTATCCCGCACATTATTCCAAGGTCAACCCTTGGGTGAGAAAGAATTTTAAGGAATTCAACGATTATTTCTCGTTGCTTGGTATGCTCCTTGCGGAAAGTGAAGAAATCGTCAACGTGGCGATACTGCACCCTATCCGCAGTACCTATTTCAACTTCAAGAGAAGGGAAGAAGCGAACCGTCTTTGCATTGGCGAATTAGAGGACGCTTGGTTTTATGCCACCGACCTTTTGACGGAAAAGCAAATCCCGCACCATTATTTGGACGAAACCTTGCTTGCAAAATACGGCAAGGTGGAAGGCAAGCAGTTAATTTTGGGTAAGTGCGCGTATGATTATCTCGTAATTCCCAAAATCTACACGATGGATAAGACGACGGAAGCGTTGCTCCGCGAGTTTGTTCGCGTAGGCGGCAAGGTGCTGTTGCTTGACGAAAAACCCACCTACCTCGAAGGACAGGAATTCGTTTACGATTACTTGGAAACCAACGTTACGTGGGAAGAAATTATCGCGGCACAGCCCTATACCTTGGCGGAACACCCTACCGTCCGCACGACGATGCACAAGGACGAAGAGGGCAGAACGTTTATCTATGCCGTCAACGTCGGCACGGAAGAAACGGAAGTGGAATTTTCCGTCAAGGGCGCAAGCTCCTTTGCTTCCTACGATATCTTCAAGGACGAATACACGATTGTGCCTACCAAGGTGCATTTTGACAGGGGCGAATCCTTCCTGCTTTATTTGAGCAACGAAACGCCCGTTCAGAAGAAGGCGTTGAAGCCCTTAAAGCTCGGCAAGACCTATTCGGTGGTCGGCACGCCCGAAAACTATATTATGCTCGATTATATCCGCTATTCGACGGACGGCGAAAATTATAGCGAGCCCGTACACCACATGGGCGTGTTTAACGAAATGCTTGAACGCAGATACGCAGGCAAGCTGTACTTAAAGTACGAGGTAAACGTTGACGTCGTGCCGCAAAATTGCGTTTTGCTCGCCGAAGATACCAACACCGTTTGGGTGGAAGTCAACGGCAAAAAAGTGGAAAGCTGCGGCGTTTCCGAGCTAGAAAAGCCCTTGAAGAAGTACGACGTGGCACGCCTTTTGAAGAAGGGCAAGAACGAGATTGTTATCCTCATCGATTACTTCCAAAGCGAGCAGGTTTATTACGCGCTCTTCGGCGAAAACGTAACCGAAAGCTTGAAGAATTGCCTTGCATACGATACGGACATCGAGGCGGTTGCGCTTAAAGGCAACTTTGGCGTTTACGGCGATTTCAAGGACGGCCAAAATCCTTGCGTTTTGATTGGCGATAACCTCTATATCGGCGCGCAAAAGAGTGTAGTGACGAATATGTTGACGGACGGGTTCCCCTTCTTCTCGGGCGATATCGTATTGAAGCAGACCGTTTGTGTAGAGGACACCGATTGCGAGCTTGTCATAGACGAGCGTTTCCAACTTTTGGAAGTAAAGGTGAACGGCGTGTACGTGGGCAAGCTGATGTTCGGCAGAAAAATGGATTTGTCCAAGGTGCTTAAAAAGGGTGAAAACGAGGTGGAAATCGTGCTCACGGTCGGCAATCGTAACCTGCTTGGGCCTTTCCACACCATCGACGAAGAGCCGCTTGGCGTCGGCCCTTACACCTTTGAACGCATGGGCAGTTGGAAAAACGGTAAGAGCCCGCTCGTCCGTGAAGGCTACGGATTTGTCAAGGGCATGGTATAAGAGCAAAGCAAGGCTTTGCGTGAATTGAAAAGCTTTGCTTTTCCATGAATTGAGAGCAAGGCTGTCGTGAATTGCGCTGTCGGCGCATGAATTGCAAGACGTTGTCTTGCGTTATGGAAAAAATAGCGGTTTGGCAATAAGTCAAGCCGCTTTTTTGTATGGCATAACAATTTTTTTATTCGAGCGTTTGACAGGGCGCGTATCATTATGTTATAATGATAAAAATATTTCTTTTTTTAAGGTGCGAGATGGAAAACGTAGAAAAAATGAAGGCGTTTTTTCAAAAGGACGCGTTTGCGGCGGGGATCGGCTTGGAAATTTGTTCCGTTACGGACAGGGAAGCGGTGATCACCGTGCAAATTACGGATGGACATTTGAATGCCAACGGTTGCGTGCAGGGCGGAATGCTGTATTCGATTGCCGATTTCGCGTTTGCGACCATTAGCAACTTTTTGCACCCGATTACGGTAACGCAAAGCGGACATATCCAATATCTGCGCGCTGCGTTCACTTCGTCTTTAAAGGCGGTGGCAAGGGAAAGGGCGCGGTGCGGACGGAATACCGCTTGTGAGGTTACCGTTTACGACGATAAGGACGAGGTGGTTTGCGTGTGCCATTTTAGTGGTTTTGTAAAGGAAACGGCGGCACATTAAAGTGAATACAAAGGATAAAGCTATGAAAGAATTGATGTTGACAAACAAAGCGATTGCGCGTGGCGCGTACGAGGCGGGGGTGAAGGTGCTTTCCGCGTATCCCGGCACGCCGAGCACGGAAATTGCGGAAAATTTCGCAAAGCACGAGGGCGTGTATGCGGAGTGGGCACCCAACGAAAAGGTCGCAGTAGAGGTAGCGGTCGGCGCGGCGGTTGCCGGCGCAAGGGCGATGGCGTGCATGAAGCACGTGGGCTTGAACGTGGCGGCAGACCCTCTCTTTACCGCGGCATATACGGGGATCAACGGCGGTTTGGTGATTGTCGTTGCGGATGATCCCGGTATGCATTCCTCGCAAAACGAGCAGGATTCCCGTTTCTATGCAAGAAGCGCGCATATCCCTATGCTTGAACCCTCGGACGCAAACGAGGCGAAGGAGTTTGTCAAGCTCGCGTATGAAATTAGTGAAAAATTCGACACGCCCGTATTGCTTCGCGAAACGACGCGCGTTGCGCATTCGCATGGTATTGTAGAGCTTTGCGAACGGGACGAGGTAGGGGTAAAGCCCTATCAAAAGGACGCGGCGAAGTACGTTATGATGCCTGCAAACGCCATCAAACGGCACATGGTTGTTGAGGCGCGCGATAAGGCGTTGGAAGAATACGTTTGCTCGTTGCCCTGCAATAAAGCGGAATACACCAACAAAAACGAGGTGGGTATCGTTTGCTCGGGTGCGGTTTACGAATACGTAAAAGAGGCGTTGCCGAACGCGAACGTTTATAAGGTTTCCACCTTTCATCCCGTACCTGCCCCCGCAATTTTTGAGTTTTCCAAGAACGTCAACGGCTTGTACGTTATTGAGGAATT
>JAFTMQ010000132.1 GCA_017452305.1 Clostridia bacterium
GCTTTTAATGCGTTGGAATTTTTCATAACCGACCTCGCTTAAAGGCAGGGCGCGCGTCTTCGCCCCGTACATGCCCCTGCGCAATTCATTTTTTTGCGGTTCTGCCACGCGCACAATTTCTTCCTGCATGGTGTTGAAATTTCCGCAGTCGGGGCATTTGCCAAGCCATTTAGGCGCGGCAAATCCGCAGTTAGAACAAACGAATTGCGTGGTGTTTTTTGGTGTTTTGGTTGCCATAAAGGAACTCCTTAAAAATGAATTGTAAGCGAAGCGTGCGTGAATTGAACGCACAGCGTTCATGATTCGATTTGCGTTGCAAATCATGAATTGCAAAGCACAGTTTTGCATTGTGGCTATAATTTATATAATAATGCCGACAAAGTCGGCAATTCATGAAAGGCAACGCCTTTCAATTCATGGCGTAGCCAATTCATTAGGGCAATTCAAATGATTGCGCGTTGCGTAATAATACATAGGCGCTTACCGTAATACCCTTGCCCTCGCCGACGTAGCCCAAGCCCTCGTTTGTGCCTGCCGAAATGCCTACGCAATTTTCCGCCACGTCAAGCGCCGCAGAAAGCGCGGCTTTCATCTCGTCGATATATTTGGCGAGGCGGGGCTTTTCCGCTTGTATCGCCACGGAAATATTTTGCGCGCGGTAGCCTTGCGCGTTAATCAACGCAACCTCCTGCGAAAGCATCGCCATCGAGCTTGCGCCCTTCCATTTTTCGTCTGTATCGGGGAAGTAATGCCCGATATCCTTCAAGCCTGCCGCCGAGAGCAACGCGTCCATGACGGCGTGCACCAACACGTCCCCGTCGCTATGCGCGATAAGTCCGCTTGCCGACGGGATTTTTACGCCTGCCAACACGATATAATCCTGCGGCTTGCCAAACGCGTGCGTGTCGATACCAAAGCCGCACCGCGCCGCGCCGTTCGTGTTGCTAAGACGGTCAAAATCCGCCTTATACGTGAGCTTGATATTTTCTTCTGCGCCCTCGCAAAGGTGGGGGAATTTTACAAAATCGTTATACACGGACGAATCGTCGGTATATTGTGCGGCGGTGCGCGTCTGTATCGTTTGGCTACGTTTTTTGCCGTCCTTATCCGTGTGAGAAAGCTCGTAAAGCTTGCCTTTTTTCACCGCCTCTTCGTATGCGCCCAAAATATCTTTCGTGTAAAAGCCCTGCGGCGTTTGAATACGCACGAGCAAATTTCTGTCGGGCACGCGGACAAGCTCGTTCGTGGTGGCTTTTACGCCCATCGTGTCCGTGCAGGGGATAGCGCAAATGCCGCTTCCGAAATCCAAAACGGACTGCACACAGCCCTCGATAACCTTACGGGAAACAAAGGGGCGCGCGCCGTCGTGGATAAGCACGATTTCGCTTTCTACCGCTTGCAGCGCATTGTAAACGGAAGCGGTGCGCGTGTCGCCGCCTTGGATAAATTTCACGTTGTCAAACCCCGAAAGGGCGGCTTGCATTTCCGCTAAATCGTCGGGGGAATACGTAACGATAATTTCGTCGATACCGCCGAAGCAAAAAGCTTGTACCGTCCGTTCCAAAACGGAAATTCCGTCCACGCGGACAAGCAATTTATTCTTGTCAAAGCCTGCGCGCAAGCCCTTGCCCGCCGCGCAAATAACGGCGCAAACGCTCTTTTTCATACAAGCACCTCGTAAAGGGACGCGGCTTCTTCCTTTTTCACCGTTTCCTTAATATTTAAAATGCGGAATTTTAAAACGCCCGTCGCGTACAAAATTTCGACGACGTCGCCGATTTTAATTTTGGTAGAGGGCTTGGCGGCCTTGCCGTTGATTATCACCTTTTCTTCCGTGCACGCTTCCTGCGCTACGGTGCGCCGCTTTAAAATGCGCGAAACCTTCAAAAATTTGTCGATTCGCATAAAAATCTCCTTTTGTGGATAACTTTTTTCAAAAAAATTTGCAGATAGAATTAAAAATGCTTGACAAGCTTTTTTCCGTTCGATATAATTAGATAATGTATCATTATGCTTAAAATGGTATAATGTCGCTTTAAAACGGAAAAATTGTGAGGAAATTCCGCAAAATTCGCCCCAAAAAGGGGGGTAAAAAGAGAGGAATTCGCTTTCAATATATATATTATACCGCAAAAGAGCGAAAAAGTAAAGCAGAAGATACAACAAATTTCAAACCAAGACAAAATTTCGATTTTTATCGATGAAAAGATATACTCGGTAGATCGCCTAAAAAAATTTTTAAGGAGCAATTTTAACTGTGGATTTACCTATTTCAAAGTACGGCAAAACCGAAAGAAGAAAATTTGGTTCGATCAACGAAGTTATCGACATTCCCGACCTCGTTGAAATCCAAAAGGACAGCTACAATACCTTCATTGAAGAGGGTATTAGCGAGGTGTTTGAGGACTTCTCTCCCATCACCGACTACTCCGACCGTTTCGAGCTCTATTTCTTAGAGCACAGATTTGGCGATAAACCCAAGTACGACGAAAAGGAATGTCGTACCCGTGATGCAAACTACGAGTTGCCTTTGCGCGTTAAGGTGCGCCTCGTCAACAAAGTGACGGGCCAGCTCATCGACCAAGAAGTCTTTATGGGCAATATCCCCTTAATGACGGAAAACGGCTCGTTCATCATCAACGGTGCAGAGCGCGTTGTCGTTTCGCAGCTCGTTCGTTCCCCCGGCGTGTACAATGCGTCGAGTAAGGACAAGACGGGTAAGGAAATGTTCAAAACGACGGTTATGCCCAACCGCGGTGCATGGCTTGAACTTGAACAAGACGCGCAAGACGCATTATTTGTCCGTGTAGACAGAAAGAAGAAGCTGCCTATCACGGCGCTTTTGCGTGCCCTCGGCTACGGTTCTAACCGTTCCATCGCAGACCTCTTTGCAGGCGACAAGATGATTATGAATACGCTTGAAAAGGATAGCGCGAAATCCGAATCGGAAGGCTTGTACGAGCTTTATCGCCGTCTTCGCCCCGGCGAAGTGCCCACCGAAGAATCGGAAAGAGCGCACATCTACAACGTATTCTTTGAAAGCCGCCGTTACGACATCGCAAAGGTCGGCAGATATAAGTATAACAAAAAGCTTTGCCTTTCCTTCCGTTTGGAAGGCTGCCGCGTAGCGGACAACGTAATCAACCCCGAAACGGGCGAGGTTATCGCAGAGGCGGGCGAAAAGATTTCCGAAATCAAGGCAAAGGAAATCCAAAACTGCGGTATCGGCGAAATCTTCGTGCTCGTAGATGATCCCGAAGACGGCGAAATCCGCCACAAGATGATTTCCAACAACACCGTTGACTTTGCGGCAATTTCCGACGTGCCCGTGCACGCACGCGCAAAGGATTTCGGCTTGTTGCCCACCGTGCATTATCCCACCTTCCGTTTCTCCCAGCTCATCGCAAGGGAATGTGCAGAGCTTACGGTAGAAGAAGTTGCGGAAAAATATACGGACGAAATCAACGAGCTTTATAAAGTAGTCGAAAAGGCGGAAGAGCCCGACGAAAAGCCCGAAGAAAAGAAGAACAGAGAAAAGAGAAGAGAAAACCGTCGCAGATTTGTTGCGGCTTGTCAAGTTTTCCACGCAGTATTGATGAGCGAACATCCCGTTCCCACCAATGAGCAAAAGAAGGAAATGCGTCCTTTGATCGACAAGCTCTGCCATAAGCACGTTACGTTGGACGATATCGTTGCGTCCATCTCTTCCAACCTCGATTTGAGATACGGTATCGGCACGACGGACAACATCGACCACCTCGGCAACCGTCGCGTTCGTTCGGTAGGGGAATTGCTCCAAAACAACCTCCGTATCGGTATCGCGCGCTTGGAAAGACTTATCAAAGAAAGAATGGGTACGCAAGACCCGATGGAAATCACTCCCTCGGCGCTTATCAAGATCCGTCCCGTTTCCGCGGTCATTCGCGAATTCTTCGGTTCGTCCCAGCTCTCGCAATTCATGGACCAAACCAACCCCATCGCAGAACTTACCCACAAGCGTAAGCTCTCCGCGCTCGGCCCCGGCGGTTTGAACCGTGACCGCGCAACCTTCGAAGTTCGAGATATTCACCATACCCATTACGGCCGTATGTGTCCTATTGAAACGCCCGAAGGTCAGAACATCGGTCTTATCACGTCGCTTGCTACGTTTGCAAAAGTAAACGAATACGGCTTTATTATGAGCCCGTAC
>JAFTMQ010000133.1 GCA_017452305.1 Clostridia bacterium
AACGAAAAGCAAATGAAAGGAAGGATAAATATCCCCACGGCAAATATTAACACGCCGGTGAGTACCAAAATTAATACATGCGGCGGTAAATACTCAATCTCTGCTTCTTCCGAGGAAAACATACCGCCCATAGCGCCGCCTATCATCAGCAACGTCATTCCCAATACAGCGCATACAAGCACACACCAACCAATTACATAGCCAACCTTATATTTATCAAATTGCTTTTTTAACGTTGTTTTATAATCGTTTAAACGTTCTAATAATTTCTTTCCTTCCTGCGTTTGAGAATTGAGTACGCTACGCTCACCAAGCAATTTTATCCTTTCTTTTTTCAATTTCTCTTCCGGATGAAGGATGTCAGCATTTTTTTCCTGTTCAGCCTTTGCCTCCTCAATCGCTTTTTGGGACTTTTCAATGATTGCTTTCATCTGCGCAACCCCATCCTTAAACGACTCCACTTTCCCTGCAAGTTCGATTAACTGCGATTGCAACGTTGCTTTTTCCTCTTCAGACGTTGACCAACTTATTTTTATTTCAATTTGACCTTTTTTAAACTCTTCATCACGAAGAGCACTCTCTAACCCCGCCAAGGTAACTGTTGCCTCTTTGATAAGCTGCAAATTTTCGCTTTGAATATCTAAAAGATATTTTTGTCTTTGTAAAAGGCGTTCTTTCTCTGTTTTGGGTGCTTCCGTGTTCGCCGCACCCGTTGCTATCGTATTACCCAAAACTTGATTGTCGTACATTGTAGGACTGTCGGTTTTTACTTCTGTTTGCAATAAATCGTAAGTTTTGCTAAACCCACAATTCCCACAGGTGTAGGTATGCTTTTTCTTTCCCGAAAGCCCGCCCAAAAGCGCGCCGACACCGCCAGCCAACACACCGCCAACAACAGCCTTTCCAATACTTACCCCTTCGTTTGTATCCCCCGTCCATTTCCAACAATATCCACGTTGACACATAGGACAACACGCAGGTGCTTGTTCCATAGCTTTTCTCCTTTGTTTATAATTTAGGTACAACCTAATCATATTATAATTTAGGTATTACCTAAAAGTCAAGTAAATTTAGGTAATACTTAATATAATTTAAGTATGGAAAAAAGAAATTTACAAACAAATAAAGATTTAAACGAGATTATCAGCCAAAACATTAAAGCGGAAATTGAAAATTCGGGGAAAAGTAAAAGCGAGATTGCCAAAGCACTCGGCGTTTCCAATCCTACGATTTCGCAATATATTTCGGGGCGCATTCAACCCTCGCTTGCCACCCTTTCCAAGCTATGCTCTTTTTTAGATTGCTCCGCAGACGATATTCTCAACGTGAAAAAATAAAAGCGGCGTTTTTCGCAAACGCCGCTCCGTTTTTCTATTTCAAGAGAATTTATTGTGCAGGATTGTATTGCTGCCCGAATACCCAAACGTAAATTTCACCCTTTTCGTCGTAACGCCAATGTTTAAGGCTCAACCAATAATCCGTGCCCTCCGAATTGTGTTTGGGTTCGTTTTCGCTATACCAATATACAGGAATACCCGATATTTCCCAAGCCCAAGTCCAACCGCTCGGCTCGCTTTCCGATTCACAGAAAACGGATAAGTTTTTGCAGTTGTTGAACGCGCTATTTTCCACACCCCAAACTCTGCCAGGAAGAATGATACGCGTTAAAGCGTGACAGCTGCCAAACGCGTAGTCACCAATCATAAGGTTTTCGCCGTCGTCTGCTATCGTTACGCTTTGCAAATTGCTACAATTGATAAACGCGCCCCAATCAATACTTGATACGCCGCTAGGAATTACCACCTTCGTCAAGCTTAAACAATTTTCAAAAGCACACTGCCCGATATAGCCAACCCCTTCGGGAATGGTTAATTCCGTTATCAATTCGCCGTTGAGGTAAAGATTATGCCCCATAGACAAAGGGTTGGCATACTTGTTGCCCACACTATACGTTTGACACCAAGCCGCCAAATCCGAAATATGTACCTCCTTTAAGGCCTCACAATAAATAAAGGCATTGTCCAAAAAGGCTGTAACACTGCTTGGAATCGTGATACTTTTTAATTGTTTGCAACTTCCAAAAGCATTTTTACCAACACGCCATACCCCTTCGCGGATAACCACTTTCGTAATGGCTTTACCCCAAAAAGCGTCGTTCCCAATTTCGGTTACGGACAAGCCTTCGTACGTGGACGGAAGATACACTTCTTCGTCCGTGCCCGTATACCCCGTTACGGAATACGTTTGTTTTTTGCTGTCTAAGGTGAATTGCAAGCCGTCGGTGTACTCCACTTCGCCGCAGCCGATACAAACTCCATTTTCAAAGCTATGTTGGAGCATAGAACCCGCGTCCGTAACTGTATCTTCCGCCCCGCAACCGTTGTCGCAAACCGCGGTTTTCGTGCCGTTCGCCGTGCAGGTCGCATCGCCGTTGGATTGATAGTCGGTGAAAACGTGTGTGCAGGTTTCCGTATTCGAGTTTGACTCGTGGCCGTTATTCGCCCCCGTTCCGTTGGCTCCGCAAGCTATGCCGAACGAAACCGCCATGCCCAAGCAAATAGTCAATGCTATGCCTTTCAGCCAAGTTCTTTTCATCTCTGCTCCTCTTGTATTTTTTTTAAATTTTCGTCAATTCGTAGCCCGTTTTACTGTCTTTCACGGCATAACCCATTTCCGTAAGCTTGGCGCGAAGCTCGTCACTCTTCGCCCAATCGCGGTTTTGGCGCGCCGCCCAGCGTTCTTCCGCAACCGCCTTCACGTCGGCAGGGATTTCTTCGCGTGCCGAATTTTGCGCCTCCTACCAAGCCTTGTATTCCTTGGCGTTCTTGGTGAACAAACCAAGCAAGGAATAGGTTTTGCGGATTTGCACGCTTGCGCTCAACGCCGCAAACATACCGCCCGTATTCTTTTCGTTCAGCCATTTTTTAATGTCCTTGAAATAGCCGAACAGGTTGGAAAGGGCGAGCGCGGTGTTAAAATCGTCGCTCATGCACCCGTTAAATTCGTCCTCGATTTTTTGCACGTATTCCGCCGCGCGAAGCGCCTCGTCCGTGTCAATCGTAAGCTCCATACCCTTAAATTTATAGGTTACCTCGTCCACTACGGCAAGCAGGCTGTAAAAATCGTAGAGGTGCTTTTCCGCGTCGGGGAAAAGCTCGTCCGTGATATTGATATCGTTGCGGTAGTTGGTTTGCAAAAGCGCAAACTTGATTGCTTCGTCCGAATATTTATCCAAAAGGTCGGCAAGAAGCAAGCTATTCCCCAAGGATTTGCTCATTTTTTGACCGTTGACCTTGATAAGCCCATTGTGCGTCCAATAACGAACGAAAGGCTTGCCCGTCAACGCTTCCGTCTGCGCGATTTCGTTTTCGTGGTGGGGGAAAATCAAGTCTCTGCCGCCGCCGTGAATGTCGATTTGTTCCCCGAACGCTTCGCGGTTCATTGCCGAGCACTCGATATGCCAACCCGGTCTGCCCTTGCCCCAAGGGGAATTCCAACAAATTTCGCCGGGCTTTGCACTCTTCCAAAGGGCGAAGTCGTAAGCGTTTTTCTTTTCGTCATCGTTATCTACGCGTACCCCGTCGAGCATATCGTCAATATTGCGGTTGGAAAGCTTGCCGTAGCCGGGGAAAGACGCCACGTCAAAATACACGTCCCCGTTTTTGGTGGGGTATGCGTGCCCCTTTTCGATAAGCGCGGAAATAAACCCGATAATGTTGTCGATATTTTCCGTAGCTTTCAACCAAACGTCGGGATCGTCCACGTGGAATTTTTCCATAATCGCGTTGATATTTTCAATCATTTTCGCCGCGTATTCGTCGGCGGG
>JAFTMQ010000134.1 GCA_017452305.1 Clostridia bacterium
CTACCAACGTTTATTTCAAAAATTCGGTAATTTTTTCCACGACAAGCTCTGCTGCTTGATTGTCCACGCAAACCACCAACACGGTATCATCGCCAGCAACCGAGCCGACAATGCCGTCGTATTTCACTTTATCGATAACGATACCCGCGTTTGCGCCGTTGCCCGACAACGTCTTTACAACAACGATATTTTGCGCCGCAACCACGGAAAGAACACACTCACGGAACAAGCCTTTCATTTTGGCGGATATTTCGCTATCATTTTCATTGATATACGCATAACGGTACTTCTTCTCAACACCATCCACCTTTAAAAGACGTAAATCGCGAATATCGCGCGAAATCGTCGCTTGGGTAACCACGTAATTTAACGCATTAAGCTCTGCACAGAGCTCCTCTTGCGTTTCAATCTCTTTTTCTTTGATAATTTCTAATATTTTTGCATGTCGAGCGGATTTTAACATATGTATTCCTCTTTAATAAAAAGCTTAATTATTCAACTTGTTTCTTACTCTCGCAAAGAAATCCGAATTGTCTTGAATGGGGAAATCGGCGGTAAAAGGCGCTTTTTTAACACGAATTTCAACGCCCTCGGGCAACGCGGCAACCATACCGCCATCCGCTTGAATGATCGCCTTTCCCGACTTGATTGTTACGGTAAAGACGTCGGTATCCGTAAAAACGATGGGTCGCGCACGCATGGAAAAGGCACAAATTGGCGTCATCATAAACACGGGAACTTCGGGCGTCAAAATCGCGCCGCCCGCCGAAAGAGAATATGCCGTCGATCCCGTCGGGGTACAAATAAGTACTCCGTCGCCCGCAATTTCGTCCCTCCCTTCCTTTGCTTGAATGTCCAACTTCAAAATTTGCTTTGAATTCATAGACAACAGACCATAGTCGCGTTGAATGGCAATTTCATTCAAGGCAAAGTAGGTTTTTTCGCCAACATCTAATTGTAGCATACTGCGCTTAACAATGCGACAAGTTCCGTTTTCTAATGCGGAAAGCAACTCTTTTACACGCTCGCGCTCGTTCTTTTCGTATTCGGCAAGAAAACCGAGCGTTCCGTAATTGATGCCGATAACCTTGATATTTTTCCGCGCCGCATAAACCGCCGAATGCAAAATCGCGCCGTCGCCGCCAAGCACAAGCACGACGTCCACACCATCCACCTCGTTATACGCATTAAAACGGACGGTTTCATGTCCGCACGATTGCACAAAAAGCTCCATTTCCTCAATGGCTTGTACGGATTTTACCTTGTTTTTATTCCCGAGTATGCCAACTTTCATCTTTTTGTCCTCGTCGTTATTGTAATTCACCCAAAGAATTGCTTTTTACTAATAATTTTACTTGCTCTATAATTTTTTCGTCTAAAATCGCGCCCTTTTGTAGCTTAGAAATACGCAGAATATACTCAATATTCTTACCTTTACGAATGGGCGCGTTCACAACGCCGTGCGCGTATAAACCGCTTTCGGATAAATACCGCAACACTTTTTTAAAAATATCGCCGTGCGCGGACGGGGAAACAATCCCGCTTTTGCCAATGTGCTTCTTTTCGCATTCAAATTGCGGCTTTACAAGCACGAACGCCTCGCCGTTGGGCGCAAGAATTTCTTGTATAACGGGAAAAATTAAACGCAAAGAAATAAAGCTTACGTCCGTCACAACCCCATCGATTTCGTCGGGAAAATCCTCTTTTTTTAAGTACCGAGCGTTGGTATTTTCCATTTGCACGATTTTTTCGTTTCCTAAAAGGCTTTCATGCAAAAGGCTCTCGCCCACGTCCACCGTGTACACCTTACGCGCGCCGTTTTGCAGCAAGCAATCGGTAAAACCACCCGTGCTCGCGCCGATATCCACGAAAATTTTATCCCTGCAATCAACGGAAAAAGCGGAAATAGCCCGACTTAATTTATATCCGCCGTTAGAAACAAATAATTCCTCCGCTTCCACAAACGTAATCACGTCCGCCTCGGAAATTTCCGTTTTTGCCTTTATCGGCTTTCCGTTGACAAGAATTTGTCCCTTTTCTATCGCCTTAGCCGCTTTCGTGCGCGAGCCGAATTTTTCCGCAAAATATTTATCCGCTCTCATGCGAGTATGCTCTTAACGTATTCTTCAATTTCTTTGCAATTCACGCCGTATTCGCATTGCAACGCCACAACGCCGCCTTGGGGAATAAACTCGTCGCGGTATGCGTAGTTTTTAACAATACAGCCTTTATTTGCTTGCATAAACGCCATAGAAACGGCTTGTCCAAAGCCGCCGTTCGCCACGTTATCCTCAAGCGTAACAATATGCGTAGCGTCCGTATCTTTAATAAATTGCATATCCAACGGCTTGACAAAGCGCGCGTTTACAACGTCGAAATCAAGACCCTGTTCTTGCATATTTTTCAAGATTTTCATGGCAATAATCAAGCAACGCTCGCCCGTCGCTAAAACGGCAAGCTTCTTTGCGTTTTTCTGCGTGGCTTTATGCAAACACTCCCATTCCCCCACTTTAATCGGCTTGTTTTCACCGCCAAAAAGCACTCTGCCCGCACGCGGATAACGGATTGCCAAAGGATGCGCATAGGTGGCGCTAAACGTAAGCATAGCACGCAGCTCCTCCGTGTCCTTAGGCACGGCAATCGTCAAATTGGGGATTAAGGAAAGATAGGAAAGGTCGAAAACGCCTTGATGCGTTTCCCCGTCCGCCCCCGAAATACCCGCTCTGTCTATACAGAAGGTAACGGGCATATCTTGCGCGCATACGTCATGGATAATCTCATCAAAAGCGCGCTGTAAAAACGTCGAATAAATGGCGTAATAAGGTTTCAACCCGCCTGCCGCCATAGAAGCGCACAAAACGGACGCATTTTCCTCACAAATCCCCACGTCGAAAGCGCGTTCGGGATAATCACGGAAGAAATCGGAAAGTCCCAACGCCTCTTTCATCGCCGCGGAAACGACAGTAATTGACTTATCCTCTTTTGCCAAAGCACATAAACCTTCCCCTAAAACCTCGGAATATTCCTTATCCTTGGGGGAACCTACGGGCGGAACGCCGTGCGTTCCCGTGGGATGATCCTCGCTAAATTCGTAGCCCTTCCCCTTCTTGGTTGCAATATGCAAAAGTACCGAGCCGTTTTGCAACAAATCCTTGGCTTCTTGCATAGCAGAAAGCATTTCTTCAAGGTCATTTCCGTTTTTCACGCCAAGATAGGTCAAACCAAAGCTTTCCAAAAGACGAATGCTTTCCGACGCGCCGCTTTCCTTGATTTGATTTATTATGTCATACATACCACCTACCGTCGGTGAGATGGACATACCGTTATCGTTGAGGATA
>JAFTMQ010000135.1 GCA_017452305.1 Clostridia bacterium
GTGAACATGGGATAATCGCCGCCTGCGTTGAAGGAAATATCCTCTAAGAGGTATTCCATAACCGTGTGCAAGCGTCTTGCGCCGATGTCCTCGGACGTCAAATTAAGCTCTACGGACACCTCGGCAATCCGCTCGATTGCGCCCTCGTCAAAATGCAAATCGATGTTGTCCACGCTCAAAAGCTTGCCGTATTGGAAAGTAAGCGAATTTTCCGTCTCCGTCAAAATACGCACGAAATCCTCTTTCGTCAAGCTATTTAATTCCACGGAAACGGGGAAACGGCCTTGCAATTCGGGAATTAAATCCTCCACCGACGCTACGTGGAACGCGCCCGCCGCGATGAACAAGATAAAGTCCGTCTTTAAAGGCCCGTATTTGGTGACAACCGTCGAGCCCTCGACGATGGGCAAAATATCTCTTTGCACACCCTCGCGCGAAACGTCCGCGCCGTGGTTGTTGCCTTTGCCCGCAATTTTGTCAATTTCGTCAATAAACACGATGCCGTCGTTTTCCGCACGGAAAATAGCCTCGGATTTGATTGCGTCCTCATCGACGAGCTTATCCGATTCCTCGCCGAGTGCAATTTCAAACGCCTCGCGGACGGTGAAACGGCGTTTTTTCTTCCTGCCTTGGAACATATCGCCAAAGATACTGCCGATGGAAATTGCCGCGCCGCCTGGCACGACTTCCATGGCTTGCGGCGTGTCCAAAACTTCCATTTCGATAACAAAGTTATCGAACTCGCCCTTTCTAAGTCCGTCTAAGAGGTTGCTTTCAAACACTTCTTGGGCGAGACCGCCTTTTTCGTCCTTCTTCGCCTCGGCAAGCACCTTCACCAAACGCTTTTCCGCAAGCGCCGTCGCTTTTGCCTTCACCTCTTCTTCCTTTTCCGCCTTGACAAGACGGTATGCGCATTCCGCGAGGTCGCGAATCATACCCTCTACGTCCTTACCGACGTAACCGACCTCGGTGTATTTGGTGGCTTCGACCTTGACGAAAGGCGCTTTGACAAGCTTGGCAAGTCGGCGCGCAATTTCCGTTTTACCTACACCCGTAGGCCCTTTCATAATGAGGTTTTTGGGGGTGATTTCCTCACGGATTTCCGCGGGAAGTTGGGCGCGGCGATAACGGTTTCTAAGCGCGATTGCCACCGCCTTTTTCGCCTCGTCTTGGCCGATGATGTATTTGTCTAATCTATACACGATTTGCTTGGGGGATAAATCCATTATTCGTCCTCCTTTGCCGCTTTCGTAGCCGATTTTTTAGGCGCTTTTTTGCCTTTTGCCGTAGGCATGTCCGCGTTGAGTTCTTCCTTGCCCACAATTTCGCAACGAATGTTGTCGTTGGTGAATACGCAAATTTCCGACGCGATTTTCAACGCCTTTTTCGCAATATCCTCGGCGGGATAGTCCGTTTCTTGATACAGAGCGCGCGCCGCCGCCAAGGCATAGTTGCCGCCGCTACCGATTGCGCAAACGCCCTCGTCCGGCTCGATAACCTCGCCCGTGCCCGACAAAACAAGCAGGGTGCTTTCGTCCGCGGTAATCATCATTGCGTCCAACTTTCTGCCCATTTTATCACTGCGCCAAAGCTCCGCAAGCTCCACTGCCGAGCGCATCAAATTGCCGCCGAATTTGTTGAGCATACCCTCGAAGCGTTCGGTAAGCGCGAATGCGTCCGTAACCGAGCCCGCAAAGCCCAAAATGACCTTACCGCCGAAAATGCGGCGCACCTTGATTGCCGTGTTTTTGAAAATGACCGATTCGCCCATCGTCACTTGGCCGTCGCCCGCAATGGCGGTGACGCCGTTTCTCTTGACTGCGCAAATGGTCGTACCTCTAAATTCCATTGTTCTACTCCTATTTTTGGATTAACGGATTATAACTGCGCTTTAATACTTTCAAGCGCCCTTTCCGCAAGCGCGCGGTAGCGTTCCTTTTTATCGCGAATACGCACGGGCATAGGCGATAAAATCCCGAAGTTGGCGTTCATGGGTTGAAAATCCTTGTTTGGGGCGGAAATATGCGTTTCCAACGCGCCACAAATTGTCCTTTCATCAAAGACATGGGTGGGCCTTTCAAGGATTTCGTCCGCGATATGTATCGCCGCGAGCAAACCGCTTGCCGCGCTTTCGACGTACCCTTCCACGCCCGTAATTTGTCCTGCGAAATATATCCGTCTATTATTCTTAAACGAAAAATCGCGATTTAAAACGTCGGGCGATTGAATATAGGTATTTCTATGCATCACGCCGTAGCGCAAAAATTCCGCGTTTTTTAAGGCGGGAATCATAGAAAACACCCGTTTTTGTTCGGGAAATTTCAAATTCGTTTGAAAGCCGACCAAATTATACGCCGTGCCGTTTTCATTTTCCTTTCTAAGCTGTAACACGGCGTAGGGACGTTTGCCGTCCTCGTCCGCCAAGCCTACGGGTTTGAGCGTACCGAAACGCAGGGTGTCGCGCCCACGCGAGGCCATTACCTCGACGGGCATACAGCCCTCGAAAATTTCCCGCTTTTCAAAGGCGTGCAACTCGGCTTTTTCCGCCGCCAACAGCTCGTCCACGAACGCGTAATATTCCTCTTTCGTCATCGGGCAGTTGATATAATCGCCCGTGCCCTTGCCGTACCTATCCCCCGTAAACGCGCAGGACATATCAATGCTCTCCGCCGAAACGATGGGCGCGGACGCGTCGTAAAAGTGTAAGCCGCCGCCCGTCATACGCAAAATGTCTTCGCTTAATGCCTCTGCCGTGAGCGGGCCCGTCGCGATGATCGCATACCTGCCCCCGTCCTTTTCGAGTTCGGGCACGTTTTTTACCTCGTCGCTAAGCAAAGTGAGATTGGGGCAAGATTTTAATTTTTCCGTGATATACGCCGAAAATTTATCTCTATCCACCGCCAAAGCCGCGCCCGCAGGCACTTTGGTATTGTCCGCCGCCTCGATAATCATCGAGCCCAAAAGGCGCATTTCTTCCTATAAAAGACCGCATGCGTTGGCAGAGACGTCGTTGCTCTTTAAAGAGTTCGAGCAAACGAGCTCGCCATAATTTTCACTCTCATGCGCGGGGGTGAATTTTTTGGGTTTCATCTCGACAAGGGTGGTTTTGATGCCGTGGCGCGCGAGGTAATACGCCGCCTCACTGCCCGCAAGTCCGCCGCCGATGACGAGCACTTCTTTATCAATCTTCATAGTAATTGTTTTCAAAATGCATAAACACGGGTTCTTCTTCCAAGGGGGGCGGAACGAAATCGTCTTGGAATTGCACCGTCTTGACCTTCTTTTCCGTCTTTACCTTGTCGCCGCAAGCCTTGTTTTCACAATGCACGTTGCCGCGCGCCGTCTTGACCATCGCGCCGCCGCACTTAGGGCATTTATCGCCCGTGGGAATATCCCAACTCATAAATTTACACTCGGGATAGCCTAAACAGCTATAATACGTCTTGCCGCGCTTGGATTTGCGGACGGTCATCGCCGAGCCGCATTCGGGGCATTTGCCCACAAGCTTAGGCATTTCGTCGGTGGGCATAGACATCGTCGAACGGCAATCGGGATAGTTGGGGCAAGCGAGGAATTTTCCCGACTTACCGCTCTTTACCACCATATTTTCGCCGCATTTCGGGCAACGAAGCGCCGAAACCTCTTCCTTGCCCTCGCTTAAAATATTTTGACATTCGGGATAGTTGGAGCAAGCGAGATACTTACCGAATTTGCCCATTCTGCGGATCATGAAATGTCCGCACTTACCGCAAACCTCGTCCGTGAGCTGATCGCCGTACGAGGACGCCGCGCGAAGCTTCCTTTCAAAGCCGGGATAAAAATCGCCGATGACGGCGCGCCAATCGATGCCGCCCTCTTCAATGTCGTCGAGCTTGGTTTCCATTTCCGCCGTAAAGCCGACGTCCATAACGTCCTCAAAGCATTTTACAAGCATATCCACAACGTCGTACGCAATGGGTGCAGGCACCATGTATTTTCCGTCTTTTTTGACGTATTTTTGCATGAGCTTGGAAATAATCGTCGCGTAGGTGGACGGTCTGCCAATCCCCTTTTCTTCCATCGCCTTAACGATGGACGCGTCGGTGTAGCGCTGGGGCGGCTTGGTGAATTTTTGTTCCTTCTTCATGGAAATAAGGTCGAGAATATCCCCCTCTTTTAAGTCGGGAAGGAGCTTTTCCGCGCTAATTTCGTCCTCGTCGTCCTTCTTCGCACTAATATCTTGATACACCGCCGTAAAGCCGGGGAACAGCATTACCTTACCGCTCGATTTGAAGATATAGCCACTGTTGTCGATTTCCATTTGCATACTGTTATACTTCGCTTCCGCCATTTGCGAGGCAAGGAAACGCTCGTAAACGAGCTTGTAAAGGGAATAATGCTTTTTATCGAGCAAGGCTTTTGCTTTTTCGGGCGTCATATTTAAGTCGATGGGACGGATTGCCTCGTGCGCGTCCTGCGCGCCCTTTTTGGACGCGTAATAGTTGGGCTTTTCGGGCGCGTATTCGTCGCCGTACACCTCGCGAATGCGTGCAAGCGCCTTATCCTGCGCCGCCTTGGAAACACGGGTGGAGTCCGTTCTCATATAGGTGATGAAGGCGATATGGTCGCCGTTTTCCGTGTCGATACCCTCGTAGAGGTGCTGTGCAAGCGCCATCGTATCGGGCGCGGTAAAGCCGAGCTTTATCGACGCGTCTTGTTGCAAGGAGCTCGTCGTGAACGGTGCGGGCGCGTGGGATTTTACCACCGATTTTTTCACCTTGGAAACGACGAACTTGCCCGCGCTAATCACGTCCAAAACCGCCGCCGTTTCTTCCGCGGACGAGGGCTTGTATTGTCTCGCGCCCTTCTTTTCAAGCATCGCCTTAAAGGGGGAATTTGCCTTGGCGGTATCTTGCAATTCCGCCGTTAAATTCCAATATTCTTGGGGAATAAACGCCA
>JAFTMQ010000136.1 GCA_017452305.1 Clostridia bacterium
AACCTTTTTCGATTTTTGTTTATACAAATAGACGTATACGCAGGCGTGATCCGTGAAGACAAGCTCCGCCGCACTTTTCAGCAAAAAGCGTTTTAAAAGGGCAGTGCGCAAATCGTGATATTGTTCGATATACGTTCCGTTGAGAACATACGGAATTACGAAATACCGTCCGCCGTCCATAGCCCCGACGCCGACGCGGTTGCCGAGGTAATCGAACACGAAGGATTGCGCGCCGCTTTCGTCGTTATAGCGGATATTTACGTAATCGCTTGCTTTCCCAAACGCCGTCGCGCGGTAGCCCTTTTTGCCGTTGATTTCAATGCCTTGCTTTACCTCTTCATAGCTGTGTATGTCGTGCTCGCTTGCGTGCGTTTTGTAGGCGCTTGCGCCGATGAGCCCGCCCAAGCCGCGGTCGATGAGTATGCGTGCCGCGCCGCCTTCCACGACGACGTAGTTATTTTCAAATAAATCAGTCAACTGTTCGTTGGTAAAATTATACGCATTGCCGCACCCAAGCGCAACCGCTTTATTGCGGAAACGCTTTTGCGTGGACACCTTTGCGGTGATGCCAAGCGATACCATGTACGCGTTGAAATGCGATTCTTCGGGGATAAAGTCCTCAAAGCGCTGCACGGTTGCTCCGCGCTTATACGCCGTTTTTTCGTCTATCGGTAAAACGATACCCTCTAACGTTTCATAGCGCAGGTTTAATGCGGTCACGCCGTTTAAATAGGGGGTTATGCCCTGCACTGCTTCCCCGTACTTAAATTGCGAGATGGCGCCGTTTCCGACGAAATCAAAAATGTCGTAGGTCATACCTTTTATGCAAAGCGGGATGGCGGATTCCAACTGAAACTGTAAAAACCGTGCTTCTTTTGCGAACGTACTAAACGCGCCGTTTTCCAATTCAGGATAGATAATAATATCCTTCGGCAATAACGCGCGACAATGGAAGGGTATGCGGTTAAAGTTGATATAATAACGCTTTCCTGATATTTCATCATAGCAAGGCAGGTGCAAGCGGTTGATCATCGG
The DNA here is from genome assembly GCA_017452305.1 of Clostridia bacterium. Taxonomy (GTDB): domain Bacteria; phylum Bacillota; class Clostridia; order Christensenellales; family Borkfalkiaceae; genus Scatosoma. Next base: position 1,036 of record JAFTMQ010000136.1, read on the forward strand.
GCCGCCTTGCGCAAGGCCTTTATGTATTCTGTGCCAATCTCTGCCCTCCAAGGCGTGCATTTCGTGCGAGGACGACATAAGTGCGACCTTTGTACCCAAACCAATATCGGCAAAAGTTTTGCCGATTTCTTCCGCCAAATTCGCCATACACTCTCTACTGACGTCCAACCAAGCCTTGCGGATTCTTTTTTCGGGACGCTTGCGGAAAAGTCTGTCCGTAAATTCCTCTCGGGTATAATTCGTGCCCAAATATGCGTTGTATTTCTGCATATGCAGGTCGCAAAAGCAACCGCCATACCGCAAATCGCCGTGGTTATGCAGGCGGAAATCGTCCTCTATCCAAATGGTATCGGGCTCTAATTCCGTGATGAGATGGCGATAAAAGTCAAAGTAATATTTTTTCCACTCTGGACAGAGCGGACAAGCGACCAACTTGCAACAATTTCCGTCAAAATCGACCTGCGTAGTGAAATTTTGCTCTGTTTTCAAGGGGCGGCAACGGTCTAAGTGTCCCATCCCCATCCAAGGATTTAAGCTGACGGAAATGCCCTTTGCCTGCAAAGCGGCCTTTGCCTTTTTCATCGTTTTAAGCCAAGGCTGCGCTGCTTCTATCGTCATATGCCCGACGTTGTATTCTTCGCCATTGATAAAGAGCATTACGTTGTTAAAGCCGTATTGTACGCAGAAGTCAACGACCTCTTGAATACGCTCGTCCTCGTAATGGTTTGGATAAAATTGAATTCTTAAACAATGCAAAAATTTCTCACTCATGATTTTCAAACCCCCTTTTTTTTCTGTCAAACCGAATCCACCCTACGATGATAGAAATTAAGCTAAACACCTCGCAACAAATTGCGCCGATGGAAAGATTTACGATATTATAAATTAGCCAAGAGGGGGAGCTAATCAACCCTAACAAGCGGGTGGTTTTGGCTGTTTTGGCGCGGAAGGCAAACGTCGTTGCCGTCATACCGATTACGGGTAAAATCTCCACGACTGCGTTTGGAAAATTCCAAGCCTTCCCCAGCACCGTAAACGTGAAAACGTAGGACGCTAAATAGACGCAAATAAACAAAATCAGCCAAAGAATATGGTCGGATTTTAGCTTGTCCTTATAAAGAAACACAATGGCGCGGACAATGCCCACGGCGTTGAGTAAGCCACCCATGTATGCGCCGAGCATAAAAAAATGCGCTGTGAACAAGGTTGAGCCCAACAGCTGCAGCGCGATAATAAAGCGTTGCTTCTTTTGCTGATAAGACCATATATTAAACGCCATCGCAAAAACGCCGATAATCTGCGCGGCAATTTCAATAGGCGGCATAATGCGCTCCTTTAAAGTGTGTTTGTTGCGTGTATTATAACACAGCGCCAATGTATTTGCAATCGGCTTTTTTTACTTTTTTTACGAAAAAATAGGGCAAGCGTCACCCATTCCGCATTTGATAAAGCTACGCTTTTAATACTCCGCGCTTTCGATAACGCCGCCGCCAAGACAGTTAATTCCGTCGTACAAAACGGCGTATTGCCCTTCGGTTACCGCGCGCTGTTTTTCCGCAAATTCGATATGCAAATTCCCGTTCTCACGCACGGAAACAAGCACTTTTTGGTCGGGTTGGCGGTAGCGGAATTTCGCCATACACTCAAACTCGGTTTTTTGCGGTTTAAAAGGTATCCAATTAAAGCCCGACACCTCGCAGGATTTCGAGAACAAGGGGGTTTCGTCGCCGTGGGAAACGTAGAGCACGTTGTTTGCCAAATCCTTTTTGACAACAAACCACCTGCCGCCGTCGCCTTCACCTTTGATACCGCCAAGTTCCAAGCCCTTGCGTTGACCGAGAGTGTAGTACATAAGCCCTTGATGCTCGCCCACTTCTCGCCCCGAAAGGTCTAAAATTTTGCCTTTTTGGGCAGGCAGGTACGAGCTGAGGAACTTTCTAAAATTCCGTTCGCCGATAAAGCAAATGCCCGTGCTGTCTTTCTTTTTGGCGGTAGCAAGTCCATGTTTTAACGCAATTTCGCGGATTTCGGGCTTTTCCATATCTTGCAACGGGAATAAAACGTCCGCAAGTTGCGGTTGGGAAAGTTGATTTAAAAAGTAGGTTTGGTCCTTGTTTTGGTCCTTGGCTTTTTGCAGGTAATGCACGCCGTCCGCATGCAAAATTTTGCAGTAATGCCCCGTCGCGATATAGTCCGCGCCCAAACGCTTCGCCTCTTGCAAAAAAGGCCCGAATTTAATCTCACGGTTGCACAAAACGTCGGGGTTGGGCGTTCTGCCCGCCCTGTATTCGGCGAGGAAATAGGAAAAAACCCTATCCATGTACTCTTTGGCGAAATTGACGGTGTAATAGGGGATGTCGAGCACGGAGCTCACGCGGCGCACGTCCGCGAAATCGTCCTCGGCGGTGCAACAGCCGTTTTCGTCCACCTCGTCCCAATTTTGCATGAACAGACCGATAACGTTATAGCCCTGCTCTTTCAACAGCAAAGCCGCAACGGAGCTATCCACCCCGCCGCTCATACCGATTACGACTGTTTTCGACATAAACACCTCTTTTTTTGCGCCGCCGCGCCGAGCTTGGAGCGGGGAGCAAGATAAAAAATCCTTGAATTTAAAAATAGTATATCATAAACGCTTGCAAAAAGCAAACAAAAAATAGTAAAATAGAATAGCTTAAATGCATACGTACCCGTAGCTCAGCTGGATAGAGCACAAGCCTCCGACGCTTGGTGCCGTTGGTTCAAATCCAATCGGGTATACCAAAACACCCCCTTTTGCGGGGTGTTTTTTGTATCCCGCGGGTTAGGCGAGGAACTACGGTTCGTGCGAGGGCGAAAGCTCTACGAGGGAATTTTGGGAAAAACCTTGCATTTATAGATTTTCTATGTTATACTATGGAATATAAAAGCGAAAAAAGGGGAGTTTTTCATGAAGAAAATTCTTTCAATATTGATTTG
>JAFTMQ010000137.1 GCA_017452305.1 Clostridia bacterium
TGGTTTGGCGTGCAAAATGCAAGTGGCGAAATCTTTTCCGTTATCAACGACGGCGTGTATGCGGGTAAGGTTGAGGACGGCTATATTCATCTTACGCTTCTTCGCGGCTCGGGCTATTGCTATCACCCTATCGCAGACTTGCAATTATACCCGCAAGACCGCTATTTACCTCGAATTGACGGGGGCAGGTACGCGTTCAATTTGAGAATTATGCGTGGAAAGGTCAACGATATTTATCGCGAGGCGGAGCTTTTCAACCAGCCTCCGTATGCGGTAAACGTCTTCCCCACGGGCGACGAAAACAAGAATTATACAAGCGTTTTGCTCTCGGGCAACGTTGTTTTGACCAACTGCCACTGCAATGAAAAAGGCGAATATATCGCACGTATTTACAACCCCTCGGAAAACACGGAACGCTTCCGTTTGCAAATTGGGGCAGTGTGCGTAGAGGATTTGGCGGCGAAGGGCGAGGTCGTTTCCGTCGTCGTGAAAGACGGTATCGGCAAAGTATTGCACGATAAAATGCCTGCATAACGTAGTGAGTACGGTTGACGAGCTTGTTTGCAAGAACGTGAAAATTAACGGTAAACTTATCACAGACGTAGAAAAAGAAATTTGTGTAATTTCCTTCCCCGCCGATATGTATGATGGGCAGTATGGCAAGGGCTGCAAGGGTGAAATAAAGGTGGTAAAGCTTTAAAAATCGATAAAAAGCAAGTATAGTTTTTATAAAATCACCCACCCATGTACGCGATGAATTAAAAAATACATAATAAAACGCGGTTTGCGAAAAGTTTGCAAACCGCGTTATTTTTTATGGCAAATATGATTATTTTTCCGATTTATAGCAGTTGCAAGCCGTGCCGTCGGGTAAGAACCCCGTATCCGAACAGCGCGAACAGCTAAACTGCGGAACAAGCTGCTTTTCTTCGATGCCTAAGTTTGCCAAAATTTGTTTGCGTTCGGTTAAAAGCGCTTTTTTCTCTGCCTTTAAGGTAGGCAATTTTGCAGGCTCGAAAACCTCTGCCTTGGCAAGTGCAATTTCCATTTTGGAAAGTTCTTTTGCAATCTCTTTAAAGCGTGCGTTTTCATTCGCTTTCGCCAAGAATTTATCGGCGACGCTTTGCGCTTTTTCGCGGAGTAATGCGTAATATCTTTCTCTTTCCGCTTTGGCGTTTGCCGCGTCCACGGACGGATGGACAAAGGTGCGGGGGGTGCTGTTTCCGCTTTGCACCGTCGAGGCGGGCGGCGCGGGGATTGCGTCGAGCGCGAAGACCGATTTTTGTTTCCAATCGGATAAAATCTTGTTCATATACGGAATGGGGTTGGAGCCGCTCGCACTCCGTTTTGCCGCCTCTAAAATCATGCTTTCCTCAAAGCCCCAGCTTTGCCAAGTGCTGATAAGCTCCAAATTCGCCGCGCTCTTGCGCAAACCGCCGCACACGGCTTGAATTTTGGTGAAGAGTTTGAGTTCGTTGTTCTTATCTTTTAAATATGCCTTGACGCCGTCGGCGGAAACCACGCCGTTTTTGAAAAGTGAGGACACCGTTTCGTGCATACACTCAAAATCGCCGCGTTCCGTTTTCAAACAGTAGAGGGCGATATCCAAAAGGGAATTTTCCTCAAAGCCGTAGGAATACCATTTTTCCGTGTATTCGTCAATATAAGCGGCGGGATTTTGTACTTTTACGCCCAATTTTCTGCCCAAGCGGAAGGTGAGGCTTGCCAAAAATTCCCGTTCGGCGAGATAATTTTCAATTTCCTTGGCTTCCGTTTTGCCTTTTGCGTACAGCTCGTCCAAAGTAAAGTCAAGAGAGGTCATACTGCCGCGCTTTTGCTTTTTCGCCGCCGCCAAAATGCCGCTTTGCACAAAACCGAGCTTTTCCGTCCACTTGCCATACAGCGCGTAATCGCTTTCGTCGGGCGTGCGCCCAGTAAGACCCAAAGCTGCGTATATAGCAAGCAAATCGCCCTCGTGTGCGTTGTAGCTCAACAGCTCTTTTTCTACCTGCTCGTAGGTGAAGAAGCCGCCGCGGATAAGCTTTTTCGCTTTGTTAAAAATATAGGAAGGGGAAACAGCCTCGCCTTGCTTGTTGATGCAATATTCGGCAACGAGCAAAAACGCTTGCGGCTGCATTTCGTTCTCTTCCAAAAAGCGCATATACTTAATATAATCGCCCGCGGAAATGAACTTGCCTACCTTTTGCATTTTGCGTTGCAATTCCTTGTTGAAATCGGCGTATTGCTCGTAGTGCGTCTTTTTCGGTTTGCCCGTAGCGGCGCGGACGGGCAAATATTGTACGGTAAACGGCTCGCGCGATAAAATTTCGACGAGGTCGTAGTCCTCCCAAAACGCGTAAGCTTCCAAGATTTTCTCTTCCGTGGTCTTTAATACCTCTGCCATGGAACGAATGCTAAATTCGCTGTCCGTATTTTGGCAAAGGAGCAGACCGTAAAGATAAACCTGCACCGCAAAGCCGTCTGCTTCGGGTAAATATTTGGTGATGAATTTGTTGTCGATGACGGTATAAGCGCTGTCAACGTCTTTTGAAAAGGTGCAAAAAGCCATATTCGCTCCCCTTAAAGTGGTTTTGCTTTGGTGTTTTTTTACGCCCGACTGTCTAATCCCTTTCTTAAAAGAAAGGGCAAAATTCCTTTTTCGACGAAAAAATAGGGAAAAGTCGGGTGAAAATTAGGAAAAAAATCGTACTTTCTTTTCCTCTTTTCTTGCTTTCTTTAAAAAAGTAGTGTATAATACAATAGAATAGGTGTTTCTACTTTTCGAGAAAGTAGATATATTATACAGTTTTTCAAAAACAAAAGCAAGACCTTTTGCGGTACTTTTGACAAAAAAACGCAAAAACCAAAAAATCACTCGGACGGACGAATATATGAATGAAAGACCCATCGTAAGCGCGGTAGGCTTATTCAAAAAATTCAATCTCAAAACGCCTCTCGACGCGAACGAATGGAACGCAGAGGAAAAGGACGGCGTGTATAGAAGCTTCGTTTCCTACAACGGCCACGTTGTCGACGACGGTTGCGTGCATATTTTTGCGCAATTTATTCGCCCCGTCGGTGAGGGAAAAAAGCCCGTCGTTTTGTTCTTGCCCGACGTGGAGCAGGACGTCGATGAGGAGCTCATTTCCTTTTTTACGAGCCGAGGCTATGCTATGCTTATCCCCGATTATCGCGGCTTTGGCGAAAATGAAAGCATACAAGCCAACCATACGATGTACCCCGGCTCGCTCGATCACGGCAACTACGTTTGCGCGCGCGGGATTTATGATTTGAAAGACCTTAACGCCGAGGAATCCACTTGGTTTGAGTGGACTTACGTAGCCCTTTTTTCCGTGAAATATCTTCAATTACGTGAGGACGTGGGGGAAATCGGCGTGGTCGGTATTCGTAGCGGTGGAGCAATCGCTTGGCAAGTGATGCTCATGCCCGAAGTGAAATGCGGCGTACCCATCAACGCGGCAGGGTGGACGTCTATGCAAAAGACGGCGAAATTCGGCGACGCGCCCTCGCAGCTTTTGGGGGACGACAGGCGTCGGTATATCGCGGCTTGCGAAGCGCAGTCCTTTGCGCCTTACGTGCAATGCCCCGTGCTTATGCTCTGTTCCTTGCGCGATAAGAGCTTTGATTGCGACAGAGCCTACGACACCTATTTGCGTATCGGTTATAAATACGACAACGCTTTGGCATATTCCCCGTTTAGCGGCGAGTGTATCGGCCCGAACGGCTTGACAAATTTACAGCTTTTCTTGGAAAAGCATTTAAAGGGCAGGGAAATTTATTTACCCGACACCTTAAAAATTACTTTAACGAAAAAGGACGGTAACGTCGAAATTCAAGTCAAGAGCGACGAGGAAGCCTTGTTGGCGGAGGCGGGAATTTTCTATGCCGAGGCGGACGTTTCCACCAAGTCTATCTACCGTGATTGGCAGCACGTCTATCAAGTGGAAGGCGGACAGGTCGAGGGCGGACAATTCACCCACGTCATTAAACCGTATTCAGGTGCGACGGCGGTGTTTGCGTTCGCGTATGCAAGATATTTCAACGGCTTCCGTATCACCTCAAAAATTGCGTCGTTGCGTATGGAAAAATCGGAGGACGCAGTGAGAAACCGTTGCTTATACGCGGGCGGTGAGCCGCTTTGCTTTAACGTAGCAGACCATCGCACCGAGGCGGCTGGCGGCATTTTCCTCGAACAGGAAATCGTGCCGAGATTGACGCGCGGTTACGGCGATATCCACGGCGTCTATGCCAAGGGCGGCGTGCGCACCTATCGTATTAGCTCGCCCGAATATTTGCCTTGCAAGAACGATTTGTTGCAGTTTGAAAGCTATTCCGCGGACACCCAAAGCCTGCGTGTGAGCATAGAGGTGGGGGATATCCGCGAGAATGAAGAAAGATTTACTTGCATCGTGCCTATCAAGGGCGGCGGTAAGTGGAAACGGCAAATTTTGCGCGCGGAGGATTTCAAGAGCGAAACGACGGGTTCCCCCCTCGTAAGCTTTACGCAAGCGAACGCGTTGCTGTTTGGTTGTAACGGCGAGGAAAAGGAATTTTCTATCATCAACCTGCTTTGGCTGTAAGCGTGGCAAGAAATAAAGGATAAAAATGCAAAAGGAGGCAGCCATGTACGAGTTGAATGTAATCGTAACGATGAAAAAGCAACACCCGTGCGGCGGCGCGGAATGGAAAATCGTCCGTGTGGGCGCTGATATTAAGCTGCAATGCCTCACTTGCAAAAAATACGTCAACTTAACCCGTGACGAATTGAAAAAGCGCGCAAAAGCAACGCGCAGTGGAGAGTAATGCCTGTGAATTTGGACAAAAACCTGCGGGATAGCGATTTATACGAGGAAAAATTCCGCTTTAAAGAAGGACAATCGAATATCCGTTTTTGCAGCATTCTCTTGTTTATTTTGATGGCAATCTTGGCACTGCACGCCTATTGGACGATGAACTTTGGCGGCGTAACGGTGTCGGGCAGCTCTATGTACAAAACGCTGTACTCGGGCGAGCAGCTGCTCATGAAATACGTGGACGGCTCTAAGGCGCAACGCGGCGACGTTATCGTCGTTTACGTGGGCGATTACGAGGAGTTCACGGACGGAACGGAATACCTCATCAAGCGTTTGATTGCGGTAGAGGGCGACCGTGTAAAATGTACGGACGGACAAATTTCCATTATGTATAAAGGTACGGACAAATGGACGGAATTGTACGAGCCGTACGCCTATTACACCAACAAATCCGCCTATGATTTTGCGGAATACACGGTGGACGAGGGGGAAATTTTCTTCCTTGGCGACAATCGAAACAACAGCACGGACAGCCGTTATCAAGAGCCCTACGGCTCCCGTTTAAAAGACCTCTATAAAGTAGAGGATATCATCGGCGTCGTGCCGACTTGGGCGATTAAATATCAAAAGGTATTAGGAAAAATACTTTTCTAGGAAAAGTAAAAGATAAAAATAGAAATTCAAGCCGTATAAAAATCGGCTTAACAAAGGAGACTTTTATGGCTATTCGTATTACATCTGACAGCACTTGCGATTTGGGGCATTTGATTGCGGAAAGAGACATCACCCTCTTGCCTTTGGCGGTAAACCTCGGTGAAAAAACTTATTACGACGGCGTGGATATTACGCCGCAGGATATTTTTGATTTCGTTGCGGCAAACAACGTTTTGCCCAAGACCGCGGCACCGAGCATCGGCGATTATGAGGATTTCTTCAAGCCCTTCGTAGATGCAGGCGACGAGGTAATTCACTTTAATATCTCGGCAAAGAGCTCGGGCTCGTACAATATGGCGTTACAGGCAGCGGAAAGCTTTGGTGGCAAGGTGCACGTTATCGACTCGATGGCGCTTTCCTCGGGACAAGGCTTGCTCGTTTTGAAAGCGGCGGATATGCGCGACAACGGTAACACCGCGGACGAAATTGAAGAGGCGGTAAACGCCATTCGCGAAAGAGTAAACACCTCGTTTATTCCCGATAGATTGGACTATTTGTACAAGGGCGGACGTTGCTCGAAGATGGAAATGTTCGGCGCGAATATTTTAAAAATTCACCCCTTGATTTATATGGACGGCGGCAAGCTTGTGCCCGGTAAAAAATATCGTGGTAAGATGTCTTTCATCATTAAGCAATACATCGACGACTTGAAGGAATTGTATCCTAATTACGAAAAGACGCGTTGCTTTATCACCCATTCCTCGGCGGAGCCCGAGCTTGTGGAAGTGGCAAAGCAAAAGGTTAAGGAAACGTTTGAGTTTGACGAAGTGATTGAAACGGTTGCCGGCTCGATTATCACAAGCCACTGTGGCAAGGGTACGCTCGGCGTTCTGTTTATTTACGAAAAATAAGGGCGTATTCCCACAAAAGGTGGGGGCATGTACGCGTTGAAAAGGAATTTTTAGAATATGGAAAAAATGGTATCCGTTTATAACGACGCCGATTATTTGGCGGTCTATAAACAAAAACGAAAGCTTTGGGCGTTTTTTTGTATCGTCACTGCACTTTATCTTATCTATTGCGGCGCATGGCTGGCATTCCACATTTCGTTGCCCTATAAAGACCCTATGCAAAAATTGGCGCAAGCAATGGTCTTTTTGGCGACGGGGGCGTATATCATTGTCATCTTCCCGTATATGGCAATCAAGTACAGCCGCGTCCGCCGTTATTATAAGCTGATCGGTTTTCTATCCTCGGGCTTAAAGAATGAGGAAAAGAACTACTATTATTGCTTGGAAGAAAAGAGTCTGCAAAAGGACAATATCGACGTTATCGGCTGCATTTTTGAAACTTGGAATAAGAAGAAATGCGAGTGGATGGACCGAGAGGCGTACTTCGATTTGGAAAAGCCTCTGCCCCCGTTTGAAAGCGGCGATTACGTGCAGTATATCACGCAAAGCAACTTCATCGTTCAATACCGCATTTTGCAAAAGCAAGCGCTTGAATTTGAGGAAGTAGATGAGGACGGCAACGCGATAAACGAAGCTGAAGCAAAAAACGAGGGCGAAACGGAACAATCCGCGCCCGCAAGCGAAAGCACAAACGAAAACGCAACGGACAAAGAAACAACGCAGGAAGAGTAATAGAGAAACGAGGATAGAGAAGCACATAGGAGAGTTTTATGAGAGCAGTTGTAACCGTAACGGGTAAGGACCAAAAAGGTATCATCGCAAAGGTAAGCGCATTTTTGGCGGAACGCGGCGTAAATATCGAAGATATTTCCCAAACGATTTTAAGCGAATATTTCGCCATGATTATGATTGTCGATTTTTCGGACGCGACGACGGAGCTTTCCGTGCTCGCGGAAGAATGTGCGGCGCTTGGCAAGCAAATCGGTATGTCCATTTACGTGCAGCACGAAGATATCTTCAACGCAATGCACAACGTATAAACGCTTTCAAAACGGAGGGAAAAGGTTATGTTTAGCAATAACGACGTTTTGGAAACGATTGCCATGGTGCAAGAGGAACATTTAGATATCCGCACCATCACGATGGGGCTTTCCTTGCTTAGCTGTATCCGCGACAGCGCGGAAGAAACGGCGCGCAAGGTATATGACCTTGTTTGTACGAAAGCGGAAAATATCGTAAAAACCGCCTCGGATTTATCGCGCGAGTACGGTATTCCCATCGTCAATAAGCGCGTATCCGTCACGCCCGTGAGTATGCTCTGTGCGGCATTCCCCGAAAAAGCGCCCTTGATTGGTAAGGCGCTCGACGACGCGGCGGCAACTTTGGGTATCGACTTTTTAGGCGGCTATTCCGCGCTTGTTCACAAGGCGACGGCGGAATATGAACGCATTTTCATTCGTACCATACCCGAGGTGTTGGCGACGACCAAACGCCTTTGCGCGTCTGTAAACGTGGGCTCGACAAAGTCGGGTATCAATATGGAAGCGGTAAAAATGATGGGCGAGGTGTTCAAGGAAGCTGCGTTTTTAACCAAGGAAGCGGACGGCATCGGCGCGGCGAAGCTCGTGGCATTTTGCAACGCGGTGGAGGATAACCCCTTTATGGCGGGCGCATTCCACGGCGTAGGCGAGGCGGACGTTGTGGTCAACGTCGGCGTTTCCGGCCCGGGCGTAGTCAAGCACGCGTTGGAGCAAATCCCCGATGCGGATTTGACGGAAGCGGCGGAAATGATCAAGCGCACAGCCTTTAAAATCACGCGCGCAGGTCAGTTGGTTGCCCGTCAAGCGGCAAAACGCTTAAACGCGCAATTCGGCATTGTCGATTTGTCCCTTGCGCCCACCCCTGCTATGGGCGATTCCGTAGCGCAAATTTTGGAAGAACTCGGCATCGAGACGGTAGGCGGACACGGCACGACGGCGGCGCTTGCGATGCTCAACGACGCGGTGAAGAAAGGGGGCGTTATGGCGTCCTCACGCGTGGGCGGACTTTCGGGCGCGTTCATTCCCGTATCCGAGGATATCGGCATGATTCGCGCGGCAGAGGCGGGTAAAATCACCCTCGATAAGTTGGAGGCAATGACCTGCGTTTGCAGTGTGGGCTTGGATATGATTGCCATTCCCGGCGACACGCCCGCAACGACGATTGCGGCGATGATTGCGGACGAGGCGGCAATCGGTAGGATCAACAACAAGACGACGGCGGTGCGGATTATCCCCGCGCCGAACAAGACGGTGGGCGACAGCGTCAACTTCGGCGGCTTGTTGGGCAGAGCACCGATTATGCCCGTGCATAACTGCGATTCTTCCCGTTTAATCTTGCGCGGCGGCAATATTCCCGCACCTATTCATAGCTTTAAAAATTAGGCGTCCTCACTTTCATCTGGTTGCTTTTTTGCGTTTAGCTTGTAAAATCGCGATGAATCGCTAAGCAACCATCTTCGGTGAAAACGCCCATAGAATTAAAAATGAGCTTACCATGTGCGCGTTGAATTGAAAAATATTTAGGAGAATGATATATTATGGAAAGAAAGGACGTTCCTCAAAATTTGAAATGGAAAACCACCGACATCTTCGAGTCCGACGAGGCTTGGGAAGCGGAATTTAAGGCAGTAGAAAGCGAATACGGCGGGTATGATTTCGACGTGTTCAAGGGCAAACTTGCCGATAAAAAGACCTTGCTTGAATACCTCGTGCTCGACGATACCCTTTCGTTGCGTATCGAAAAATTGTACTTATACGCGCATATGCGTCAAGATGAGGACGTGCGCGTTGCAAAATATTCCTCTTGCATGGCGATGATGGGCGGCATGATTTCCAAAATCTTTGCAAGACTTTCCTTCGTAGAGCCCGAGCTTACGACGATCGACGAGAATGTGTTGAAGCAATACATCGCGGATCCCGATTTCGCGCCTTACGAATACCGTCTGCGCCGCGTGCTTGTCAGCAAAGCGCACGTTTTAAGCGAGGCGGAAGAAAAAATCCTCACCCTCGGCGGCGACGCGTTGGGCGGATTTAGAACGATTTTCTCTATGCTCGACAACGCAAATCTCAATTTACCCAAGGCAATGTTGAACGGCGTAGAAACGCAAATGAGCCACGGCACCTACGGCTTGGTGCTTCATACGGGTACGGTGGAAGAAAGGGCGGATTGGTTTAAGAAATATTACGAAGCATACATCAAGCTCATCGATGCAATCACGCAAACCTATTACGGCAACGTAAAGAAAAACGTATTCTATAAGACGGTAAGAAATTATGAAAGCTGCAAAGCAAAGGCGATGGAAGGGGAGGACGTAAGCCCCGTCGTTTACGACAACCTCTTAAATGCCGTACACAACGCGCAACCTACCATGCACCGCTATATCCGCTTGCATAGAGATACGCTTGGGCTTCCCGAACAACATATGTACGACTTGTACGTGCCCCTCGTAGATAACGCGGAAATTAAATTGCCCTTCGACGAGGCTTACGAGCTTGTTATCGAAGGTCTTGCGCCCTTGGGGAAGGACTATCAAGCCTTGCTTCGCAAGGGTAAGGAAGAGGGTTGGATTGACGTTTGCGAAACGGAAGGCAAGCGCAGCGGCGCGTATTCCACGAGTGCTTACGGTATTCACCCCTACGTGCTTTTGAACTATCAACCCACGACCAACGATATGTTCACGATTGCGCACGAAATGGGGCATGCTTTGCACAGCTACAAATCGAGCGAAACGCAACCCTACGCAAAGGCAAGCTATACCATTTTCCTTGCGGAAATCGCAAGTACCGTCAACGAAGTGCTCCTTTTGAAGTACCTCTACAACAAGACGGACGATAAGAATTTGAAGAAATATTTGCTCAACTACTATATCGATATGTTCCGTGCAACCTTGTTCCGTCAAACGATGTTTGCGGAATTCGAGGCTATCGCGCACGATATGGCAGAAAAGGGGCAAGCGCTCACCAAGGATAACCTTTGCGAGGTATATTATAAGCTCAACCAAGAATATTACGGCGACGGCGTTGTGCACGATAAGGAAATCGCGTATGAATGGGCGCGCATTCCCCATTTCTACAACTCCTTCTACGTTTATAAGTATGCGACGGGTATCACGTCCGCAATCTCTATCGTAAAACGTATTTTGACGGAGGGCGAAAGCGCGGTGAAGGATTACTTCACTTTCCTTTCCTCGGGCGGTTGCACAGATCCCGTTTCTATCTTGCAAAAAGCGGGCGTTGACCTTACGACTACCGCACCCTTCGAGGCGGCTATGCAAGAATTTGAAAGTACGATTGACGAGCTTGAAAAATTGCTTAAAGAATAAAAATGAACGGGGCAGGTACGCGTTGAATGAATTTCAATGCGTATCTGTTACGGGTATTATGGAGGAATTACCATGGCGAAAGACGTAAACACGATGCCCTATAACCGCGATGCGGAAATGGCGCTTTTGGGGTGTTTGCTTATCGACAATGAAATCACTTCGGAGCTTGTAGAAAAGCTGACTGAGGACGATTTTTATCAAGAATCGCATAAATATATTTTGCGCGCGATGCAAAGGGTTTTCAACAGCAGAAAACCCGTTGACCTCGTCACCGTTTCCGACGAGCTTGAAAATGAAGCGACGATTGAAAAGGCGGGCGGTATCGTATATTTGACCGAGCTTGCGCAAATCGTACCTTCCGCGGCGAATTATAAGTCCTATTACGAAATCGTTACGCGCGACAGCGTCAACCGTAAGCTCATCCGCGCGTCGAGAAAAATTATCGAAACGTCCATGCAGGGCGCGGACGAAAAGACGGCGCTTGCGTTTGCGGAAAAGAGCATTTACGACATTTCCAAGCAGACGGAACGCTCCGCGCTTTTGGGTATGGCGGACGATGATATTATCGGCGAAGTATTGCAAAAGTTCGAGCTTTTGCAATCCGACCAAAACGCGTATAAGGGCATTCCTACGGGCTTTAAGCGTCTTGATAAAATGACCAACGGCTTGCAGGCAGGCGCGCTTATCGTGCTTGCGGCTCGTCCCGGTATGGGTAAAACCTCGCTCGCGATGAACCTTGTCGAAAACGCGTCCCTTCGCGCGGGTAAAACCTGCGCCGTATTCTCGCTCGAAATGCCCCGTCACGAAATCGTGCAAAGATTGATTTGTTCGTATGCGAACGTAAGCATGAAAAACGCGCTCTCGGGCGAGCTTTCCGCAAAAGAATGGAAAAAGCTCATGCTCGCGGGCGACCAACTTAAAAAGAGCAATATCTACATTGACGATTCCTCTCGTGTTACGCCCGCGGAAATTCTTTCCAAGTGCCGCCGTTTAAAGACGACGGCGGGCGGCGTTGACCTCATCATGATCGACTATATCCAGCTTATGTCGAGCGGGGATTCTTCGATGGCGGGTAGCGAAAACAGACAACAAGAAGTCGCGTCCATTACGCGTGATTTGAAGATTATGGCAAAGGAGCTTTCCGTGCCTGTCATCGCGCTTTCGCAGCTTAGACGTATTCAATCCAAAGAGCCTACCCTTTCCGACCTTCGTGAATCGGGCGCAATCGAGCAGGACGCGGACATCGTTATGTTCATTAGCCGTCCCGAAGCGATTGCTACGCGCGAGGAGCTTGATTCGGGTAAGGTGGTTAAGGGCGCGGCGGAGCTTATTCTCGCCAAGCACAGAGCGGGCGAACAAGGCCGCGTTTCCTTGAAGTTCATCGGCGAATACACGAAGTTCGTGGACGTGGACGAACAGAACCGCGACGACGAGCCGCCGCAGTACGGCACGACGCCGATACAGTACGAGGACGACGACGTGGAATACGAAGCGCCCGACGATGATTACGGCATGCCCGAGCCGCCCCCTGCGAGAAAAGGGGAGTTGGCGAAGGCGGACGACGAATTGCCCTTTGAGTAAAACGACGTATATACTTCGCAATACTTTGTCGGGTTTACGTTTTCCCTTGCTCGTGTACGTCTATGTACACTCCCGTCGGGAAAGCCGCACCCTTCGCATCTTGCTCGCATCTACGCCGTTTTACCGTTCTTTAACGGGCGGCGCATTGAAGTGAATTGAAAGGCTACACCTTTCATGAATTGACAGTAAAACTGTCGTGAATTGCGCCTTTGGCGCGTGAATTGAATTGCAAACTTTTTTGGCAATTCGTTGTGGCCATAAATTTAAAACCACAATTCAGCAATCAGTATTTTTTAAACTATGCAAACAAAAATCACCCCCGTCACGCCCGAAAGCTTGGCGGAAGCAAAAAAAATTATATTCGACGGCGGCGTGGTGGGTATGCCGACGGAAACGGTGTACGGACTCGGCGGTAACGCCTTTGACGATGGCGCGGTAAAGCGCATTTTCGAGGTCAAGGGTAGGCCGAATGATAATCCGCTCATCGCGCACGTGCATACCGATTATGATTTATCGAAAATCATCGATTACGATCCGCCGTACGCGCAAAAATTGCGGGAAGCGTTTTTGCCCGGACCGTTGACGCTTGTCTATCCGTCCACGGGCAAGGTAAGTCCCTACGTTTCGTGCGGGCTGGATACCCTTGCCGTCCGTGTGCCCTCGCACGCAGGCGCGCAAGCATTCTTAAAGGAAGTGGATATTCCCATCGTCGCACCGAGCGCAAACCTTTCCAAGCACGTTAGCCCGACTTCAGCGATGCACGTTTATGAGGATTTCGAGGGGAAAATCCCGCTCATTTTGGACGGCGGCGAATGTGAGGGCGGTATTGAAAGCACCGTTTGCGACGTCACGGGGGATATACCCGTCGTGCTTCGCCCCGGTCTTATCACGCGCGAAATGATTGCCGAAGTCGTCGGCGATTGCGCGCAATACGAACCCGATTTGCATACAGGCGAAAAGGTCAAAAGCCCCGGGCTTTTATACAAGCATTATTCTCCGCGCTGTCAAACGGCTTTGTTTACGGCGACGGAAACCAACAAAGCGCAAGCGTATTGCGCCGAACAAGCCGCGCTTGGCAAAAAGGTGGCAATCCTTTGCGAGGACGGCGTAAAAGCGGCGTTTGCGGGATATGAAATTTTTAATTTAGGCAGTACGGAAAACGAGATGGCGGCAAGGCTGTACTCGCTTTTGCGGGAAGCGGAAAAGCGTTGCGACGTGTTGGTGGCAATCGAGCCAAACAAGACGGACGGGGTGATGCTCGGCGTGTTAAACCGTTTACGCAAGGCGTGCGTTTCCATAGATATTCCACATCAATAAAGCAAAAAATTGTCCTTAAAAATGGGACAAGAAATCCAATTTGAGGGTACCAGGTACGAGATGGCGAAGAAAAGCGAGAAAAAAATTATATTCGTTTGCACGGGGAATACTTGCCGTTCGCCTATGGCAGAGCGCATTCTTTGCAAGGCGTTGGAGGAGCGGGAGCTGAAAGGTTTTGCCGTTTCGTCCGCAGGCATTGCCGCGCGCAAGGGGGATACGATGAATCCTAAATCTGCGCAGGTTTTGTCGGAGCACGGCTTGCCGTCCGATGGTTTTTCTTCCAAGCCTTTGGACGATAAATCCTTGCGCGAAGCGTTTGCAATCGTATGTATGACCGAACCGCAAAAGGACATCTTGCTCGATATGCGTTGGCAAGCACTCAAAAAAGCGGGCGAGGTGGGCGAAGAGGAAATTGAAAACAACGTTTACGCCTTTTCCGAGTTTGCGGGCTATTCAATTATTGACCCTTTCGGTAGAGATATCGATTGTTATCGCTACGTGTATTGGATTATGGCGGCGGGTATAGCGGCGCTTATCGAGGGCTTGCGTTTGCCCGAAAACGCCAAGAAAACGCGGGCAAGGAAACCCAAAGCACCGACCGACCCCAACGCGCCGCCCAAAAAACGCGGCAGACCAAAAAAAGAAAAGCCCGAGGGGGAAACAGTGCCGCCTAAAAAGCGCGGAAGACCTAAATAGAACGCGGAAGCGCAGACGGAA
>JAFTMQ010000138.1 GCA_017452305.1 Clostridia bacterium
ATGACGGAAATCACCTGCGTATCCTACGGCGACGAAGGCTTTGCCAAGGTGGGCGCGGTGACGGTAGAGGGCGAAATCCTCAATCAATACAGTATGGACGAATACAACGGCGTTCTTCGCGTGGTGACGAGTGTGTACCGCCCGTTCACAAGCGCCTCTCTCTACTGCGTGGATATGCAAACTTGGGAAATTATCGGTTCGGTAACGGAATTTTCGCCCAAGGGCGAGGACGTACAATCCGTCCGTTTCGATAAGGACAAAGCGTACGTTTGTACGGCAATTATCGTCACGATGACCGACCCCGTGTACGCGTTCAACCTTTCCGACCCGACGAATATCACCTATAAAGACACGGGCGAAATCAAGGGCTTTTCTTCCTCGCTTGTGCAGTTTGGAAACGGATTCTTCCTCGGCATCGGCGTCAACGGAAACGACTCTTTAAAAATCGATATGTATGAGGAAACGGAAAACGGCGTAGAGATTTACGCGAGCTACGAGCCGTCCTTCGACCCCCAAAATCCGCTTACGGATATCGAATTTTCTACTAACTACAAGTCCTACTTTATCGACAGAGAGCGCGGACTTATCGGCTTGGGTACTTGGTATTACGATACAAGCATAGGTGAAGTTGTTCAGCAATACCGCTTGATTTGCTTTGACGGATATGCGTTTAGCGAGGTGTTCGTGGTGGATTTGCGCGGTTTGGATAATTGGAAACGCGCTTGTCTTATCGAGGACGAAAACGGCAACGGTTGGTTCTATATGTTTAGCGCGGAATTTAAAGTGCAACAAATTTATTAAGCTTGTCCTAATTTGAAAGCGGTTGGGGCAAGGATAGTACCTCTCAAAACGGAAGGGCGCTTGGTTAATCCAAGCGCTTTTTCGTCGCCTTAACCCCTTGCGCGCGCTGTTCGTGTCGGTATAAAAAATCGGCGCAGGCGTTGGATTTTTCCGCTTCCTGCAAGGGCGGACTTTGCGTAGCGGACGGGGGCGTGGGTGAAGACATGGGTGCGCCGTCCGTTTCCGCCCCGCTATT
Organism: Clostridia bacterium; assembly: GCA_017452305.1. Taxonomy (GTDB): domain Bacteria; phylum Bacillota; class Clostridia; order Christensenellales; family Borkfalkiaceae; genus Scatosoma. Next base: position 1,037 of record JAFTMQ010000138.1, read on the forward strand.
TTCGGCAGGGGGATTTTGCGCCGTTTGGTCGGGCGAGGGGAGCAGAGTTTTGAGTAAATCGAACAAGCCGAAAGGGGACATAGAAAAAAACCTCTCAAATTCTTAAAATTTTCAAGCAAAAATCGCAAAAAGCAAGGTATTTTCGATTGCTTTAATTGCCAAATTGATATATAATAGAATATGCGTTAATATCGTCGGATAATGTACGCTAAAAGAAAAGAACGCTTTTTCTTGCGTAGCAAGACTTTTGGCGGCGGCGATTAACCTAATAGACAATAACTTTTAAGGAGTCCTTATACAATGAGGAAATACGGCAAAAAAATACTCGGTATCGTAGCGGCGGCTACTATGCTTTGCTCGGTTGCGATGACGGCTGCTTGCGGAGAGGCGAAATTCACGTTCGTGAAGCCCGACGACGCAGTTTACAGCGCGAATAACGGCGAGGTAAGCTCCAACGGCGGTTTCGCAGTAGAAAAGGGCGGCTACGTTTACTTTATCAACGGCGTAGCGAGCAGCACGGCAAACAACACCTACGGTAAAGTGGAAAAAGGCGCGTTGATGCGTATTAGCAAAGCGCAGCTTAAAGCGGGCGAATACGACAAGGCGGAAATCGTTGTGCCTTCCTTGCTTGTTGCAAACAGCTACGACGCAGGCATTTACGTGTTCGGCGATATGGTTTACTACGCTACGCCTACGACGGATAAAGACCTTGAAGGTCAAATCGAAAACCATAAAATAGACTTCAAGTATGCAAACTTGAAGACGGGCGAAGTAAAGGGCAAGTTCTTTGAAATCGAAGCTTCCGATTTGAAGAACTATCGTTTCGTGAAAGAGGGCGAAACCGTTTACTGCTTATACGAAGACGGCACGACGCTCAAATCCTACAACACGGCTACGGACAAAACCACCGTTTTGGTGAAGGGCGCGACGAGCTACTTCTTCGATAACAAGGACGTAAACAACGGCAACGTATATTATACGATGCCCGTAACCTACAATATCGCGTCGGAAATCGCTTCGCAAACGAGCGATTATAACCAACTTTACTGCGTAAACGTAGCGGATGAAGCGACGGACGTAGGCAAAAAAGAAGCAGACAAAATTAGCTACACCGTAAAGGATACGGGTAAGAAATACACCTTCGACGCGAAGTGGTTGGAAGACAACCAAGACGGCTTTAAGGCGAGCGATTACACCACCTATCCTTACGTAAACCTCGGCGAGCTTGTTTTGGACGGCGTCGGTGCAAAATTCAGCGATGAAATTTACAACGGCGGTTGGTTCAACGAAGACGAGGTTGCAGACAGCTTGACGTTCAAGGGCTATACCTACACGGTGGCTCGTTACGAAAACGGCGGTGTATATTTCACGAGAAACGACAGCACGAGACTGTACTATCTTGCGGACGAAAAGGGCGCGGATTGGAACACCATCACGGGCAACAACGAGGGCGTAGATGAGACGACGGGCGCGGATTTAGTTCCCGAGCTGGACATCGTTGCGCTCAACACCACCAACGCATCCGCTTCCGCATTGTTCGACGTAACAGTAAACGTCACAACGGGAAGCGCTGGCGCAGGCACACGCACGCACTCTATCATCTATAAATCGGGCAACGAAGTTTACAAGGCAACGGCAAAGGCAAACGGCGAAGAAGAAAACGTGATTGCGGTTATCCGTAATATCACCACCGCAAACCTTTGGAAGACGGAAGGCAACTATCTGTACTACTATGCAGATTACAACAACGGCAACAGCCTTTCCCGCGTAAACTATACGGGCGACGAAGACAGCTACAACACCTTCCACGCGGAAGAACCCGACTATGTAGATTATCAACCCGTAACCCTTCCTCTCGTAGAATGGAGCAAGGATTGGTACAAGCCCGAGCTTATCGACGTGGACGGCGCAACCGTTCTCTTGTATGCGAACACGCAAAAGTTCGGCAACAGCACCGTTTCCTACAACCATATCTATGCGGCAAAGGTTGGCACGACGGCGGAAATTAAGGAAAGCGTTGAAAAATACGAAGCATATCAAGATTACCTTGAAGAATATGCAACCAAGACGGACGCGCAAAACCTTATCAAATATTTCTTCTCGGCAAACACCCTCTTTAAGGGCGAAGAAATGAAGCTTTCGCAAGAAACTATCGACCTTTACAAGGACGAAAGCCAAGCGGA
>JAFTMQ010000139.1 GCA_017452305.1 Clostridia bacterium
GTTTCGCAGACCGTACAAGTAACCGTTTTCACGCCGGCATTCGCACAGGTCGGTTCAGTGGTTACTTTGCCTTCATCCCAAAGATGTTCGCCCGTTGCAGGAATTTCTTCCGTATAAGTATTCCCGCAATCGCAAGTAAAGGTAATCAAACCCTTTTCCCCGCACGTTGCATTTATCGTTTGTGCAGTATAGGTGTGTGTGTGGGTGAAATCTTCGCAAGCCACAAAAAACATTGTGCTCATAAAGCAAGCGCAAAGTCCCAATAAAATTGATACCCAAATTTTTCTTCTTTTCATTGGAATACCTCCATTTTTTGTAAAATAAAAGTGCCGACTTGCAAACAAGCCGACACCGACAAAAGTGACTTGTTCGCCAAAGTTGCGACACTCAATTAAAATCGTTCGTACAGAAGATTTGTATGTAAGCGAAAAAGGTACACTTATGCCCCATAAGTATACTCCTGCACGTATTTAATTGAGTTCGCATTTTTATTTTACCACTTTTTTCCTCGTTCGTCAATAGTTTTTTCATAGAAAAAAGGCTCGGTAAAATACACCCAGCCTTCTTTGCTTAAATTTTCCGTTTTTCACACTTCGGCAATCATATAAATATGCGGAATATCGTCCTCTAAATACTGCTCGGAAACCTGCTTAAAGCCCACGCCCTCGTAAAAGGGTTTTGCGTATAATTGCGCGCCGATTTTCACTTTGTCCGCGCCGAATTTTTCTTTCGCCACACGCAAACCCTCTTTCATAAGCGCACTGCCTATCCCTTGACGGCGTTTTAAGCAAATCACCCTGCCGATGGACACCTCGTCAAGCCGCTTGCCTTTGTCGATAACGCGCAGGTACGCCACAATTTTTCCGTCCTCTTTATAATAGACGTGGTAAGCCTCTTTGTCCGCGCCGTCGGGGTCGAAGCAAACGCAGTTTTGTTCCATAATAAACACGTCCGCGCGCGCCGCCAAAATGTCGTATAATTCGTCCAAAGAAAGCTCGTTAAATTGCTTAATAAATAATTGCATAAATTCCCCTTTTTCCTTAATTCAGCATTCAACATTCCGCATTTTTAAAAGGCAAGCGTTTCCACTTGCCTTTGTGTTTATTGCGTAACGATAACTTGCGCGTAGCGCAACACCTTATCGCCCTTTTTGTAACCCTTGACGTACACTTGCTTGACGATACCGCTTTCCTCGCCGTCCGCTGCGGGCATAGCCATAATCGCTTCCATGGTCGCCGCGTCGAAGGCTTGACCAACGGGGTCGATTTCTTCCACGCCCTCGCCTTCAAGCACCTTTTTGTACGCTTTCAAAATCATATCCAAGCCTTGCTTGGTGTTTTCGTCCGCACAAGAGGAAATGGCGCGTTCCAAATTGTCGCCGACGGGGAACAAGGACGCCACGACGTCGTTTCTACCCTCTTGGTAGCGTTGCGCCGCTTGGTTTTGGGTGCGGCGGCGGTAATTTTCGTATTCCGCGGTTACCGCATACCATTTACGCTTGCTTTCTTCCGCGTCCGCAAGTGCTTTTTCAAGCTCTACGTCCGATTTTTTCTTCTTTTTGGTTTTTTCGGGTTTTTCGGGTGCGGCTTCTTGCGCAACCGTTTCTTCTCTCAATTCTTCGTTTTCCATAACGCAAACCTCACTTTTTTGTTTTCGTATTATATATAAACGGATTTTTTTCTTTTAAACGCAAAATACAAATCTTCGCCAAAATTCCGCATTTCGCATTTCAACTTTTGAATTTAAAAAAAGCTTTGCTTTTTAAAATTCAAGGTGCGCGAACTTGTCGCGGCTTGAATAACGGTAAAAAATTGCTTTTCTACCGATAACGGTAACGCAAACCGCGCCCAAAAGCTCGGCTACGTTTTCCGCAATCGCGCGAGGGCTGTCCTCGGCGTTTTCCAAAACCGTAACCTTGATAAGCTCTTTGGCTTCGAGTGCGTCGGAAAGGGTTTTTAAGAGATTGTCCGTAATGCCGCCTTTGCCGATTTGCGTAATCGGCGTAAGCGTAGACGCTAACGAACGGAGCTTACTCCGTTGCTTGCTCGTAATATTTTCGTTCGTAACGATGACCATTTTTATCTTCCTTTTTTGATATTTTTTTATAAAATCCCCGCACCATGTACGAGGTGAACACGTTTTGCAAATACTGCATGCGGAATTTTAACCGCGATTTTTATACCGCTCGCCCTCGCCGAGATTTATTTTCTTTGAAAAAGAAATTCGGCGAATTAAAAAACGAAGCAAGATGCAAGCAGTTCAAGGCGTTGCGAGTACGGTGCAGGGAGCGTACAAGTAGTACGTGACCAAACCGCACGGAGTAACAACGAAGAAATGCGCCGCATATTCTTCGTTTTACGGTACGAAGTCGAATTCTACTTCGCCAATAGATACCGTATCTCCCTCTTGACAGCCCATTTTGACAAGCGCCTTGATGACGCCGCGAAGGCGCAATACTTTTTGGAAATAGAGCATGGAATCGGGATTGTTCAAAACGACGTTGCGGCAAAGCATATCCACCAAGCCGCCGACAACGACGTAAACGCCGTCCTCGTCCTTGAAAATTTCAAAGCTCAAATCGTCGTTTGCCTTGTATTCAAAGTCCTCTTCCACGGGGATAGGCTCGACGGGCGGCAATTCGGCAAGCACTGCCAAAATCCCCTCGATAAGCTCCCTCGTCCCCTCGCCCGAAAGCGCGGTGATGGGGAAAATCTTATATTTTCTGCCATACTTTTTCTTAAACGCTTTGAGGTTATCTTCCGCGCCATATACGTCGCATTTGTTGCATACGATAACCTGCGGGCGGGAAGCAAGCTCCGCGCTAAACTCTTTGAGCTCGGCGTTAATTTTCTTGAAATCCTCGATGGGATCGCGCCCCTCGCACCCCGAAATATCTACCACGTGGCAGAGCATACGGGTACGCTCGATATGGCGCAAGAAATCGTGTCCTAATCCCGCGCCCTGCGCCGCGCCCTCGATAAGGCCGGGAATATCCGCCGCCACGAAAGACTTATCGTAATAACGCACCACGCCAAGGTTGGGGGAAAGGGTGGTGAAATGGTAATTTGCAATCTTGGGACGAGCCGCTGAAATTTTGGAAAGCAAGGTACTCTTACCCACGTTCGGGAAGCCGACAAAGCCGACGTCCGCAATCACTTTGAGTTCCAAAATAACGTAGTGTTGCTTAACCTTTTCACCCTTTTGCGCGAAGTTGGGGGCATGACGGCGCGCCGTCGTAAAGCGCACGTTACCCTTACCGCCGTTTCCGCCGCGCGCGACAAGCACCTTTTGTCCGTCCTCGAAGACGTCGCAAATGAGCTTGCCCGTTTCCTCGTCGCGCACAAGCGTGCCCAAAGGCACCTTGATAAACACGTCCTTGCCGCCCTTACCAAAGCATTTTTGCGTACCGCCCATACCGCCGTTTTCCGCAAGGAAACGAGAGGTAAAGCGGAAAGGGAACAAGTCGTTCATGTCCTTATCGCCCACGAAATATACGTCACCGCCCTTACCGCCGTCGCCGCCGTCGGGGCCGCACGCGGGCTTGCCTTTATAGGCTTTAAAAGAGTTCATGCCGTCGCCGCCGTCGCCCGCCTTAATTAAAATTTTCACTTTATCGGTAAATTCACCCGTAGCCATAAAAAACCTCGTTTTTTCTACATTTCTTCGACATTATACCAAAATCGCAAATAAAAAGCAATAATTTCCACTATCTTCCCACAAACTTTTCTTTATAAGAAAAGAAAAACGCCCTCGCTATATCGGGGCGTTTTTTGTAGGTAATCGTCAATCTTGGAATAAACTGCTTAAATCCACGCTA
>JAFTMQ010000140.1 GCA_017452305.1 Clostridia bacterium
GAAGACGTTGAAAAAATCGACGAAGCTTTTGCCGACGAAGAATAAGCAAATAAAACGGCTTAAAAATCACATAATAATCTAACAAACAAAGGGCGGGAGGAGGCTTCTTCCCGCCCACTCTTTTTAAGGTGTAGCATGAAAAAAATTTCACCCGAATATTCCTTTTCGGCAGAACAATTAAATATCATTTCCGTTCTCGCCAAGGAAACGGGTTTGACGGAGGCGATCACGCGTATTCTCTATGCGCGCGGCGTGGATGACGCGCAAAAAATCCGTCGTTTTATGCACCCGAGCGAAAGGAATTTCCTTTCCCCCTTCCTTATGAAGGGCATGAAAGAGGCGGTGGAGCTCATCACCCAAGCCCGCGACGAGGGTAGAACGGTTGCCGTGTTTGGCGACTACGACGCAGACGGCATTTGCGCGTCCGCAATTATGTACTATGCGCTCCGCGAGTTTGGTGTGGACGTGCACGTTTACGTGCCCGAACGCGCGGACGGCTACGGTCTTTCCGAAGAGAGTATCGATAAAATCTTCGAGGAATGCAATCCCGAGCTGTTCATCACCGTCGATTGCGGTATTTCCTGCGCCAAAGAAGCGCAATATATTTACGAGCTTGGCTCGGACGTGATTGTCACCGACCACCATGAATTGCCCGAGGTCTTGCCCGATTGTATCATCGTCAACCCCAAACTGCAAGACGATTATCCCTATGACAACCTCTGTGGCGCGGGGGTGGCGTTCAAGCTTGCTTGCGCGCTCCTTGGCAAAGCCGCGTATAAATATTTAGACTTCGCAACCCTTGCAACCGTCGCGGACAGCATACCCTTGCTTGGCGAAAACCGCGACATCGTGACGGAGGGCTTAAAGCTGTTCAACAACAAGCTTCGCTCTTGCTTCACCTACCTGCTTGGCGGCAAGACGGTGGATAACGTCACGGCGCAAACGCTTGCGTTCAATATCGCGCCGCGCGTCAATGCGGCGGGCAGAATGGGGGACGCACAAGCGGCGTTCAAGCTCTTCATTTCCGAGGATGAAACGGAAATTTACAACCTCGCGGTTAAGCTTTGCGCGTACAATACCGAGCGTCAAAAATGCTGTGACGAGCTGTACGCTTCCGCCAAACAAAAATTGACGGAAAAGGGCGCGTATGGCAACGTGATTATGCTTTCGGACGAGAGCTGGAACGCGGGCTTTGTAGGCATTGTCGCGGCAAGAATTGCCGAGGAATACAACCGCCCGACCCTTTTGTTCGTCCACCACGGCGATATGCTCAAAGGCAGTGCGCGCAGCATCGAAAACATCAACGTCTTCACCGCCCTCAAAAATTGCTCGCAATATATCGAGGAATTTGGCGGCCACGCGCAGGCGGCAGGTATCAATATCCGCGTAGATAATTTTGATAAGTTAGAGGCGGCGTTAAACGAGGAAATCGGCAAGACGTACACCCAAAAAGACTTCGAGCAAATTTTGTACGTCAGTGAGGAAATTTCCGCGCCTTTCTCGGAAAAGTTCGCCAAAGAGCTCATGGCGATGGAACCCTACGGCGTAGGGCACAGACGCCCCTTATTTTCCATTTCGGCGGGGGCTTGTACGGCGCGAACGGTAAAACCCATGTCGCCGCACATCTCGATTAGAAGTGATTTTATCGAGCTTATGTACTTCTCGGGCGCGAAGCATTTAAAGATTATCGAAAGCGACGTAAGAAAGCATTTTGTCTTTGAAATCAACGTTTCGCGTTTTAGAGGCAGAGAATATATCAAGGGCTACGTGCGCGACCTGCTTTACGACGGCAGGACGGGCAGAGGGGCGGCGGAAAGCATTTTCGCAAACGCCATTACCCGCTCTTATACCGAGCCCGTAGAGGTAGAACCTATCGAGCTTAACACCGAGCAAACGAAAGCGCTTATTCGTCAAAAATCGGCGGAATGCGCGTACGGGCTTTGTCTTATCGCGTCGGATAGACGCACGTTAAGCCACTATGAAAATTTGGAAGGCTTTGGGTGCGATTTATTCTATCCCTCTTCCCGCAATCTTGCCAACGCGCTCATTGTTTCGCCTGCGCCCGACGCACTCTTGGCGGGCTATCGCGATTTTATTTTCTTGGACACGCCGTCCGATTTCAATATCACCGCGCTTGCGGGGAAACGCATTTACGTCAACGGCGAAATTTGCGGTTATAAAATGTTCGAGGGCTTGGACGTCGCAAGAGAAAGCCTTTTGGAAATCTTTTCCGCGCTCCGTCGCGACGTCAACTTATTAAGCGGCGACACGGTAGAGGAAATTGCCTATGCCTGCGACGGGCTCGGCTTTGATAAACGCGAATTTATCTTCGCGCTCAACGTCTTTGAGGAGCTTGGCTTGGTGGCGCGCGGCGAGGGTAGGCTTACCGTCTATCGCGGCGTAAAAGCGGAGCTCAACGATTCTTCTATTTATAGGAAGGTATGTCTTTTACAAAAGCTCGATTAAAAGGTAAATGCTATGGAAAACACCTTAAAAACCATACAAGAGATATACGAAGGTAGTCAACGCGACTTGCTTATCAAGGCGTACGAGTACACCAAAGCGGCACACGCAAACCAAAAGCGTGCGTCGGGTGAGCCGTACTTTATTCACCCTTGTGCAGTCGCGGATATTCTCATGGGCTTGGGGTTGGATTCCGCTACGATAGCCGCCGCGCTTTTGCACGACGTTATCGAGGATACAGAATGCACCGCCGACGACATTAAAAATGAATTTGGCGAAGAGGTGCTTGCGCTCGTTAGTGGCGTAACCAAGCTCGAAAAAATCGTTTTCAAGTCCAAAGAGGACGAAAATGCGGAAAATTTCCGTAAAATTTTCGTGGCGATGGCAAAGGACGTGCGCGTCATTATCATCAAGCTCGCCGACCGTTTGCACAATATGCGCTCCTTAAATTTCCTCTCGCACGAGCGTCAGCAACGTATGGCGAATGAAACGCTCGATATCTACGCGCCCTTGGCAGGCAGACTTGGTATTTCGCAAATTAAGTGCGAATTAGAGGACCTGTGCTTAAAATATCTCGATCCCGAATCCTACGAATATCTCGTTTATAATATTCGCGAAAAGCTGTCCGAGCGCACGGAGTTCGTCAACGGCATCGTGGAAGAAATTAAAGAGTTGATGGCGGCGGACAAGGTAGAGGGGGAAGTGTTTGGCAGACCCAAGCATTTCTATTCCATCTATAAAAAGATGAAAAACAAGGGCAAAACGCTGGAACAAATCTACGATTTGACGGCTGTCCGCGTTATCGTTAAGGATATTAGCCAATGCTACACCGTTTTGGGTAGAATTCACGAAAAGTGGAAGCCTATCCCCGGGCGCATTAAGGACTATATCGCTACGCCGAAGCCCAACAAATATCAATCTTTGCACACGACGGTTATGACGCGCTATGGTCAGCCGTTTGAAATCCAAATCCGCACCGAAGAAATGCACAAAATTGCCGAATTCGGTATCGCGGCGCACTGGAAATACAAGGAAGGTAAGACGGAAGAAGAGAGCAACAACTTTGAAAGCCGCCTTGCTTGGCTTAGAGAGGTTATGGAATGGGAAGGGGATTTGAAGGACTCGCGCGAGTTCATCGACGCCTTAAAAACCGAGCTTTACAGCCACGAGCTTCTCGTTTTCACCCCGCGCGGTAAGGTCATTTCCTTGCCCCCCGGCGCAACTCCCATCGACTTCGCGTATGCCATTCACTCGGAAGTCGGCAACCATTGCACGGGCGCGCGCGTCAATTCTAAAATAGTGCCCTTGACAACGACGTTAGAGGTCGGGGACGTGGTAGAAATTATCACCTCGCCCAACTCCAAAGGCCCTTCGCGAGATTGGTTGAAGTTTATCAAATCGTCGAGCGCGAAAGCGAAAATCCGTCAATTCTATAAAAACGAGTTAAAGGAAGAAAATATCCGTATCGGTCAAATCAAGTTGGACGAAGAAGCAAAGAAAAAGGGCTACACCCTTTCCACCTTGCTCACGGACGAAAGCTTCAAACGCATTTGCGAGCGTTTTTCCTTCAACGAACAAGAAGAAATGTTCGCGGCGGTGGGGTATGGCTCTATCTCCGTCAACCAAATTCTGTTTAAACTCATCGATTTTTACCGCAAGGAAACGCCTACGGCGTTTGAAATCCACGCGCACGGCCATAGCGGCAATACGGGCGGCGTGCTTATCAACGGCCAATCGGGTATGCTCGTGCGGTTTGCGGGCTGTTGTTCGCCCGTGCCCGGCGACGAAATTACCGGCTACACCTCGCGCGGCAGAGGGGTGGTTGTGCACCGCTCCGATTGTCCTAACTTGCGCGGCGTAGAAAAAATGCGGCTTTTGCCCGCTTCGTGGCAAATTGCGGCGGGCGCGAAGCAACGCTACAACGCGAATATTGCCGTCCGTGCAACCGATCAAGGCGCGGCATTGTCCGTTCTTTCGGCAGTGGTTGCGGATATGAAGCTGTCGATTACGGCAGTCAACGGCAGAATTGATAAAAATCACGACGCGATTTTGGAAGCGGCAATCTCGCTTGGGGACATCGCAGAGGTGGATCAACTCATCAAAAAAATGAAAGCGGATAGGCGGATTTACGACGTACACCGCATCACTTCCTTATCGTAAAACAAAGAATATGCGGCGAAATACAGCGTTGCGCTGTGGTAACCCTCGGTTATGTACGTCTATGTACACGCCCTCGGGCTGTCCTCGCGCGCCTTGTCTTTCTTGCATCTTGCTTTGTTTTACCGTTCTTGGACGGGCGTGCGGAAAAACAGCCGTTTTACCGTTCTTGGACGAGCGATATTAAATTACTTCCACAATGCAAGGCATAGGCTTGCAATTCACGATAAAGCAGTTATCAATTCACGCGCCCAAAGGCGCAATTCATGAAAAACGTAGTTTTTCAATTCACTTTTCCAAAGGGAAATTATTATGCAAATCATCACTCTTTCGCCCATCGGTTTTGGGTCGAATACCTATATTTTAACAGCGGACAACAAAACGGCGGTCGTTATCGACCCCTCTCAACCCCGCGTAAAGGACGCGCTTGCCAAGCACGGCTTAAAGGCTACGCACGTACTCCTCACCCACGGCCATTTCGACCACGTCGGCGGCATTGCGGATTTGCAGGCAAACGGCGCGCAGGTAGTTTGCTCCGTAGAGGAAGCCAAGCTTGTCGGCACGGAAGCGGACGCTTTCCATTTGGCGGGCATTCCGCGCGTGGAATACACCGTCGATAAGACGTTGGAGGACGGCGAAACCGTCCAATTAAGCGGTATTGAGATTAAGGCGATTCTTACCCCCGGGCATACGGCAGGTTGCGCTTGTTACCTTGTCAAAACGGACGAGGGGGAAGTGTTGTTCACGGGCGACACCTTGTTCGCGGGCTCTATCGGCAGAACGGATTTGCCCACGGGCAACTTAAAAACCTTACGCCAAAGCTTGAAAAAGCTTGCCGCGCTCACTGAAGATTATCCCATTTATCCCGGTCACGAGGAAAGCACCACCCTCTTTGCGGAAAAGAAAAGAAATCCTTTCTTACGCGGCGTGTAAGAAAAAATAAGGAAAAATATGTTCGTCACCGATTGTAAATTTTTAGAAAACGAATTGTTGGACGTCGTCCGTTTATTCAAGCGCCGTCCCGAAAATTTAACGCACTCTTTCCGCTTTGAAGAGGGCGTTTTTTACAATGCGTTTACCATCGACGGCAAGCAATTTTCCTTTGAAGATAGGGGGCAGGTATGCGACGAACTTATTTTTAAGCGGTTAGAACGTCGTTTTGCCAAGCTCCGTTTATATCAAATTTTAAGCGCAGAATACGGCGAAAAAATGCCGTGGGGCGCGCTCACGGGCATTCGTCCCACCAAGCTTGCCTATACGGAAATGGAAAGCGGCAGAAATTTTAAAGAGCTTTTCAAGCAAATGCAGGTTGCGGACGAGAATATCCAACTCGTCGAAAATATCTTAAACGCGCAAAAGGGAATTTACGAGAAAAAGGACGGCAACACCGACCTTTTCGTATCCATTCCTTTTTGTCCGACGAAGTGCGCGTATTGTTCCTTTATCACCGCGCCTATCGATAGAACCCGTCATTTCTTGCCCGCATATTTAGATTGCTTGGATAAAGAGCTTGCGGCGGCGCAAGAGAGCGTAGGCAATTTGCGCAGCGTATATATCGGCGGCGGCACGCCGTTCGCCCTTTCGGTAGAAGAATTAAAGCGCGTACTCCAAGCCGTGCAGCCCTTGTACGAAAAATTCAATCCGCACGCGGAATACACCGTCGAGGCGGGCAGACCCGACGTGTTTAGCGAGGACAAGCTCGCCCTCTTAAAGGATTTCGGAATTACGAGAATTTGCGTCAACCCGCAAAGCTTTTCGGACGAAACCTTGCAAAAAATCGGCAGAAAGCATACCGTCGCGGACGTCTATAAGGCGTTTGAAATGTCGAAAAAATACGGCTTTGATATTAACGTGGACCTTATTGCAGGGCTTGAAGACGAAACGCCCGAGGTATTCGAGCACAGCGTCTTAGAGGCGGTGAAAACGGGCGCGGACAACATCACCGTGCACTGTCTTTCCTTGAAGTCGGGCGCGAAGCTTAAAGAGGAAAATTCCTACCTCGAAAACAATTTCATCTCGTACATGGTGGCTTCATCTCGCCAAATTTTAAGCCAAAACGGCTACCTGCCCTATTATATGTACCGCCAAAAATACCAAGTCGGCAACAACGAAAACGTGGGGTGGACAAAGCCCAATAAGGCGTGCGTGTATAATATCGATATTATGGAAGAAACGGCGGATAACCTCGCCGTCGGTGCAAACGCCGTGTCTAAGCGGGTATTTAACGATAAGGGTTTAATCACCCGTCTTGCCTCGCAAAAGGATTTACCCACGTATATTGCAAACGTGGACGAGATTATCTAAAAGA
>JAFTMQ010000141.1 GCA_017452305.1 Clostridia bacterium
CCCCGATTTTACATTTTTATATCTCACCCATTATAACATCTTTTCGTATAAAAGACAAACGTTTTAAAGGTCTTTTTCCGTCGTAAAACCAACTTTTTTGACGATTATCCCTTGAATGGGCCGATATTCATCCGTCCGCAAGCGCGTTCGGGCAAGCAATTTATCCCCCAAATACCGTTCGAGATACAGCTCGCTTTTTATCCCCTGCTTTTCCGCGCGGAGCACTTCGTCTATCGCCCCCTCTTTGACGATGGGCGTCGGCGCGGGAATTTGCGCGAGCGTTTGGGAAACGAGCTCGTACCGCTCCGCCGTCCTTTTGCCGTAAAAGGTGATTTGTATTGCCCCGTTTTTCGTCTTTGCCGAAAGATAGACGGCATGAGGGTGCGGATTGAAAAACTTTAAGTCGCTCTGCGAGGAAACCATAGCGTCGCGCGAGGGGGCAACGTAGCCCACCTGCAAGCTGTGGGGGTGGAATTCCGTGATTTGCAAGCCCGATTTTAAGGCGGCATTGTAGAGGGTGGTGCTCACTTGACAAACGCCCCCGCCGACGCCGAGGACGTATTCGCCGTTCACGATAATCTTCGCCTGTTGAAAGCCTGCTTCCGCCGTCCGCCTCCCCACCGTCGCATTAAAGGAAAATTCGCCGTAAGGCTGTATCGTCACGCCGTCGATAAGCGAGGCGGCAATTTGGATATTCTCGCACCTGCCCCCGTCATTTTGACTAAAATAGGTGGTATAAGCCGATATTTTTTCCCAACCGAACGGATTGTCGGCACGCGTATTTTGCACCGATTGCGTTCGTTCCGCGTTCGCTTTGCTTAATAAGCCGATTTTTATGGGACATATAAGAAAAAACGCCCCTGCTAAGAGGAGCGTGAGTCGATTTTTTACCGTTTTTTTGCGCATACCGCAGTACCTCTCTATGTAAACCACCCTTTTTAAAAGCGGTGTAGAAAAGGTGCGTTTTTAATTTCAACGCGTACATGGTATAGCCGTTTAGTAAATAATATGCAGTTTTTCAAGCAACTTTTCACTCGGCGTAAAGGTGGGCGTGCCAACCTTGTGCACTTCGTCCTCGTAGTGGGTATCCGAGCCGCCCGTAACAAGTAAGGAAAGCTCGTTGGCGAGCCGCGTATAATATGCCGTTTCCTCGTTAGTATGCGTGCTATATACGCTTTCTATTCCGTCCACGCCGTAGTCGGCAAGGGAAATAATCAACGCTTTTTTCTCGTCCTCGGGCATTTCAATTCTTCCGGGGTGCGCTATCGAGGCAAAGCCGCCCGCCGCGTGGATACAGTCTATTGCCTCTCTCGGCGTCGGTCTGCCAATGCCCGAATTTGCAGCCTTCCCCCTTGCAAGATATTCGCGATAAACCTCGCCCGCAGTCAAGCCGAGATAGACTGCCGCCGCCCGCGCAATGTGCATAGTGTGGACGGGCAAATCGGGCGCGGAGCGCATATCAAGCACGTTTTGCAAGGTAAGCGGCACGCCGATGGCATTAAACTTTTTCACACTGTCCTCGGCGCGCGCAAAGGACGCCTCTTTCCGTCTTGCATTGAAGCGTTCGTAGGCTTCTCCCACCACACAGCCATAGCCGAGAATATGAATTTTTTCCTCGTGGTCATACGCGGAAATTTCCCAACCCGAAAGGTAGGCGACGCCGTGCCGTTTTGCCGCCGCTTTTTTAACGTCAAGCCCCGCCATTGTATCATGGTCGGTAATAGAAATCAACCCCACACCGCGAGCCTTTGCCAAGCGGCAAATCTCGTCGGGGGAGTTGAGTCCGTCCGAATATACGCTGTGTAAATGCAAGTCTGCTAACATAAAATTCCTCTTTTAAATGCGAAATGCGGTGCGTTCCGTAAATGCGAAATGTTAAGTGCAAAATGCGGAATTGTGACTGAAACTTTAAAAATAAATCACTAAATAATCCGTCCGTTATCGATACGGATTTTGTTGCACTCCGCGCCGTAAAGCACTCTTTCCGCGTGCGTACAGGTTAAAATCGTTTGCACGTCGGCAATACAGCCGAGCAATTTTTTGCGGCGCTTCAAATCAAGCTCGCTCATGACGTCGTCCAAAACGAGAATGGGATATTCGCCCGAAAGCGCCTTAAAAATCTGCACCTCGGAAAGCTTTAACGCGAGCGCGGCGGTACGCGTTTGCCCCTGCGAAGCATAGGCTTTCGCGTCAATACCGTTGATGGTTACGTCCAAATCGTCGCGGTGCGGGCCAACCGTCGTAAAGCCCAAGCGCAAATCCTTTTCGTAATTATTTTCCAAGCGGTGCAAGAGCGTCTTGGCAATTTCCGCCTCGTCCCCCTCGTATTTTCTGTCGGGCTTGATGAGGAGCTCTTCCGCGCCGTCGGTCAAAAGTGCGTGGTATTCCTTGGCGTACGGCGCAAGCTTTTCCAAAAATTCCGCGCGCTTTTTGACGATGATTGCGGCATAGCTGCAAAGCTGTTCGTCCCACACGGGCAAGGTGTCCATCACAAGGTTGAAATCCTTGTCCTTTAAAAGAGAATTGCGTTGATCGAGAATTTTATTATAGCGAAGCAAGGCGGTGTAGTAGGCGGGCGAGGTTTGGGAAATGGAAATATTCATAAACCTACGGCGCTCGTCCGGTCCGTCTTGGATAAGGCGAAGCTCGCCCGGCGAGAAAAATACGCTGTTGATATGCCCCATTAAGTCGGCATTTTTGGCAATTTTACTGCCGTTGACGCGGATTTCGCGCTTGTTTTCGTAAATCGTCGCCTCAATCGTCACTTTGCCGTAACGGTTTTCCGCCTCGGCTTGGATAAAGGCGTGGTCTGCGCCCATGCGAATGAGCTGTTTATCGTGGCGGATACGAAGAGACGCGCCCGTGCAAAGGTAAAAGACCGCCTCAGCGCAATTGGTTTTGCCCTGTGCGTTTTTGCCAAAAAGGACGTTGAGCCCGTCCGAAAACTCGAAAGTTTCCGCTTCGTAATTTCTAAAATTTTGAAGGAATAATTTTTTTATTTTCATAATCCTCGAAAAACCCTCAAAAATCGCTTTCTTTTCCGCGCGATTTGTATTATAATTATATCAAATAATTTGGAAAAATACAAGTTCACGATACGGTTTCGTGAAGAAAATTTACTAAGGGGAGAAAAATATGTCAGAAAATTCCCAGCTCGCCTTTTTGTGGAAGCAAATTAGCGAACGCTTACAAAACTCTATTTCGCCGCTTTCCTACTCCAACTTTTTTAAGGATATGGAGCCTATCGACGTAGTCGGCAGAAAAATTTACCTCAAAGCGCCCACCGACAACAACGCGCAGGCGATTATGACGCACAAGTTCGGGGAAAAGCTCCGCGACGCGATTGTTAAGTGCGACGTCGGTTTAAGCGATTTCCGTCTTATCGTGGACGGAAGCGAAATTTTCACCATGGACGCGGAAGTGGAAGACGTAACCGAGCTTTTCCGTGTTGCGCCCATTAAAAAAGAGTTCACCTTCGATTCCTTCGTGGCGGGCTCGGGCAGCAAGTTCGTGTATGCGGCGGCAAAAGCGGTTGCCGAAAACCCCGGCGAAAGCTTTAACCCCCTCTTTATCTACGGCGAATCGGGGCTTGGTAAAACCCACCTTATGCACGCGATTGCAAACTATATCGCAGAGCGTTCGCCCGAGAAAAAGGTGTTATATACGACGAGCGAAAATTTCTTGAACGACCTCATCGACTCGATTGCGCAAAAGAACGGCGCGAAGTTCCGTTATCATTACCGTAACGTGGACGTTTTGATGATTGACGATATTCAATTCTTGAAGGCGCGTACACAGCTCCAAGAAGAGTTTTTCCACACCTTTAACGAGCTTTCTGCGCAGAACAAGCAAATCGTCATCACGTCCGACCGTCCGCCCAAGGAAATCGCAACGCTTGAAGAGCGTCTTCGCACCCGTTTCGAGGGGGGTATGATTGTCGATATTCAACCGCCCGATATGGAAACGAAGGTGGCGATTTTGCGCCGCAAAGCGCTGGATAGAAAGTGTGCAATTTCGGACGAAGTCCTCGAATTTTTGGCGCAGGATTCCGGCCACGACGTAAGAATGTTGGAAGGCAGATTGACAAAGGTCATTTTCGCAAGCAAGCTGCACGAAGCGCCCATCACCGTTTCCTTGGCGAAGCTCGCTTTGAGCGAATCGGTAAACGAAACGCCCGAGGAAGAGGATATTACGCCCGAAAAAATTATCTCGGCGGTGTGCGGATATTTTAAGCAACGCAAGGACGATTTACTTGGCAAGGGCAAGAAAGCCGACCTTGTAAAAGCGCGCCAAATTTGCGCGTATTTAATGTGCGAAATGCTCTCTCTTCCCCTCGTTTCTATCGGGAATATCTTGGGCGGCAGAGACCATACGACGATTATGTACGCACGCGATAAAATGGAACAGCTTGAAAAGCTCAACCCCCGTATTCAAAAGGAAATCGACGATATTAAAAACATCGTTTTGAAAAAATAACAAACTTGAAGTTTGACACAGTCTTACTGCTTACCGTCCGTTCTTTAACAAGTGCGCGGTATGTTTAGGCGGTCAATTTTAAAGAAATTTTTACACCTTCTCACTGCCTTTGGCAAAGCTCCCCCTCAACGGGAAGCCTTTATGCAAAATTTTTATGAGCAACTCTAAACATACTTTTTTGGAATATAGCGCGCAGGCGGCGGTTGTCGGCGCGGTACACGCGGGCTGTGAAGCGGCTTTGGCGTTAGCGAGGACGGGTATTGACACCGTCCTTTTGACGTTGAACCTCGACAGCATCGCCTTCTTGCCCTGCAACCCCTCTATCGGCGGCACAGCAAAGGGGCATCTCGTCCGCGAAATTGACGCGCTCGGCGGGGAAATGGGTATCGTTGCGGACGATACCGCTCTGCA
Organism: Clostridia bacterium; assembly: GCA_017452305.1. GTDB lineage: Bacteria > Bacillota > Clostridia > Christensenellales > Borkfalkiaceae > Scatosoma. The sequence goes on from JAFTMQ010000141.1 coordinate 4,888, forward strand.
AATCCGTATGCTGAACGTCGGTAAGGGCGCGGCGGTGCAGTCGCTCCGTGCACAATCGGACAAAAATGCCTACCACCGCGAAATGAAGCGTGTATTGGAAAACACGCCGAATTTGCGTATTATCCAAGCGGAAGTAAGCGAAATTCTTGTAGAGAATCATCAATGTGTGGGTATCAAAACCACCTACGGCGGCGTGATTTCCTGCCAAGCCGTTATTCTTTGCACGGGCGTGTATTTGAACGGCGAAACGATTACGGGGCAGGTGGTACAAAAATCGGGCCCTAACGGGTTCGCGCCCGCCAATTATTTGACGCAGAGCCTCATCGACATCGGGTTTAAGGTGCGCCGTTTTAAGACGGGTACGCCCGCGCGTGTGGATAGCCGCACCGTCGATTATTCTAAATGCGAAATTCAAAACGGGGACGAGGATATTTATCCCTTCTCGTTTATGCACGATAAAGCGCCCGAAAATAAAATGCCCTGCTATTTGACCTACACGAACTTGCAAACGCACGGCATTATTATGGACAATTTAGACCGTTCCCCCCTCTACGACGGCACGATTTTATCGACGGGGCCTCGCTATTGCCCCTCTATCGAAACAAAGGTCGTTCGTTTTAAGGACAAGGAACGCCATCAAATTTTCTTAGAGCCCGAGGGCGCAGACACGTTGGAAGTGTACGTGCAAGGTATGTCCACCTCCATGCCGCACGACGTACAAAAGCTTATGTATAAGTCGGTGGCGGGCTTGGAAAACGCGGATATTATGCGTTATGGCTACGCGATTGAATACGACTGCATCGATACCCTCGACGTTCTGCCCACACTCGAATTTAAAAAGGTTTCGGGCGTGTACACGGCAGGGCAAATCAACGGCACTTCGGGTTATGAAGAGGCGGCGGCGCAAGGGCTTATGGCGGGGCTGAACGCTTCGCTCAAGCTCCGCGGACTTCCCCCCTTCGTGCTCCGTCGCGACGAGGCGTATATCGGCGTGCTTATCGACGACCTTGTCACGAAAGGCACGGACGAGCCTTATAGAATGATGACTTCGCGCGCAGAGCACCGCATTTGTTTGCGGCAAGACAACGCCGATTTCCGCTTAACGGAGAAAGGCAAAGAGGTCGGTTTGGTGCGCGAGGATAGATATCAAAGATACCTTTTGCGCAAGGAAAAATACGAAGAATTATTGCGTTCGTTGCAGACACGGGTGCCTCAAAAGGAAGCTACGGCGTTCTTGGCAGGGTACGGCTACGGCGAGCCGAGCGGCGGTGTTTCGTACGCAGATATGTTGAAACGCTCTATCCCCCTCAAAGATATTATGGCGCACTTTAACGTGTTTAGCGAGTACCCCAAAAACGTGTTGGAAACGGCGGAAATCACCGTTAAGTACGAGGGGTATTTGAAGCAGGGTTGGGAACTTATCGAAAAGGCAAAACGGTTGGAAGAAAAGGTTTTGCCCGAGGATATTAACTATCACGAAATCCACGGCTTGCGTTTAGAGGCGAGAGAAAAGCTCGACCGCGTCCGCCCGTTTAATCTTGGGCAAGCAGGTAGAATTTCGGGTGTCAACCCCGCGGACGTGTCCGTGTTGATGGTTTGGCTTGCAACGCGAACTTGATACAAGCAAGTTCGCTTACAAAATGCTAAGTTTTGAATGCGGAATGCTGAATTATGGATATAATAAAATAGTACCCTGCGGCAAGCTTGCCGCAGGGTACTTTTGTTTTTACGCACTCATTACAGGGGGGTAAAGCAGTGCAACGCGAAAATGCACCGTATATTCCCTGTTTTATCTTAAAATTAAATCATCCTTATTCGTTTCGCGCACCAAATACTGCGGACGGCGTTTTACCTCTTTGTTAATCTTGCCAAGGTACGCGCACATGACGCCCATACACGCCAAAATCACACCCGTGCAGCCCAAGACAATGCCCGTAACAAGCTGCCAGCTAAAGAAGGGCAAATTCTGTGCCAATCTGCGCACAAAAGCCCAAATGAGCATACCCAGGGATGCAATGAAGGATAAAATGCTTAAATATTTGGGTAGCTTTAAGGGCACGTCCGAGAACGCCATAATGCCGTCGAACGAGTATTTAAACAGCTTGCCAAAGCTCCACTTCGTTTTGCCTGCAACGCGCTGTACGTTTTCAAAGGGAAGCCAATACGTCTTAAAGCCAATCCAACCAAAAATCCCCTTGGAAAAGCGGTCTTGTTCGCACATCGCCACGATGGCGTCCACCATTTCCCGTTTCATCAACCGAAAATCGCGTGCGCCGTCCACGATATCCACGTCGGAAAGTTTATGCATAATTTTATAGAACGCGCGCGCGAAAAAAGAGCGGATTTTCGGCTCGCCTTTGCGCATAACGCGACGGGTTGCCACGCTGTCGTATCCCTTTTCCTTGATGATTTTCATCATTTTGGGAAGCAACGAGGGAGGATCCTGCATGTCCGCGTCCAAAGCGGCTACATAGTCGCCCGTGGCGTTGCAAAAGCCTGCGTACATTGCCGATTCCTTGCCGAAATTGCGGGAAAAAGAAATATATTTCACGCGCTCGTCACGGCTTGCAATCTCTTTGATGAGCGGCATTGTTTTATCCTTTGAGCCGTCGTCCACAAAGAGCATTTCAAACTCGTATTCCGACATATGCGCGGTAACGCGGCGCAGTTCTTTATAGAGGGTAGGAAGGGATTCTTCCTCGTTATAACAAGGGATGATGAGCGAGATTTTTTCCATGTTTCTCTTTCCTTTTTGCCTTTTAGGTTACTTGGTTATTCATTATACTATATTCGCGCGCGTTTGTCAATGCTTAACCCATTTTTTGATGGGGATAAGTACGTGCGTTTGTTTTTTATATTCGGCGAAGCCCTCTTTGCGGCTTTGACGCTTTTCCGCCATCGGAATGCTAACGCACGCAAACAGCAATGTATTTGCAAGCGCGCCCGCCAACAGCCACCAACGGTTTGGCATCGCGAACACCGCCGCCGTGCCAATCCCCCACCACATTAAAATTTCGCCCAAATAGTTGGGGTGGCGGGAATATTTCCAAAGTCCGTCGCGGATAAAGCCGCCCGTCTTCTTTTTGCGGAATTTGTGCATTTGCACGTCCGCCGTGCCCTGCAACAAAACGGCAAGGATAGACAGCGCAAAAAAGGCTATACTGCCGACGTTGATTGCTCCGCCATACACAAAGGTGAACACGGCGGGAAGAATACAGCCGTACACCACGAGCGTCGGGACGAGGTGTATCCCCACGAAATTGATGACGGGATAAAAAACGCCCGTTTTTTCTTTGAGCATAGTATAGCGCCAATCCTGCCAATCGAGGTCCTTAAAGGTGTACGCCCAATTCGCCGTTAAGCGAATACCCCATACCATGGTCGCGATGAACGGAAAAATTCGCGCTCCGCTTATCGGATATTTAATAGCAAAAGCAATCAAAATTACGATGGGCTGTACGCTCCAATAAGGGTCGTAAACAGACGAATTTTTGCACGCTACGCTAAATATAAACACGACGATTGTCGCCGCGATGTCCGCCAATAAAAGATTGAGCCAAAAGGCAAACGGAAGCAATAAGTACACCGCCACCCCCGCCGCTGTGGCGACGATATAGGCAAGCGTAACGATGAAGAAAGCGAAGGCTCTGTTTTTGCGTATGCTCATAAGTAGTTACTCCTTTCCTTTATTATACCCTATCCGCCCCGCATTCGTCAATGGTTTTTATCAAAAAAAAGGCGTAGCCGCTTAGCTACGCCTTTTCTCTTTATATCCTCAACCAAAAATGGAAGAATCGCCACCGCCAAAAGGCTGGAAGGGAAGCTCCCCTTTATCACCGGGCGACGTCCGAACGACGTCTTCCGTGACTAAAATAATTTCGACCTCGGGCGCGAGGTATTCTTTACACGTTCTCATCACCGTTTACCTCCTCGCCGCTTTCTTCGTCGCCACTTTCAGCATTTTCGCCGTCCGTGCTTCCGCTATTGCCCAAATTGATAATGACTTTATACGCCTTTTCAATCTCGTCTGCATACAGCCACATAGCCTTTGCAACGTTTACAAGCTCTTCACTCGCGTTAGCATCGTTTAATACTTTGTACATATAGCTGAATACACCGTAGGAAAGCGTGAAAGTATCTACGCCGTCCGTAACGGAAATTTCAAACATCGTTTTCAATTCGATTGCCGAAAGATTGTCAATCAATACGTAATACAAATTGCCGCTGGAACGCACGGGCGTTACCTCTCTACCGTTCACGGTAAAGGTAAGCGTTTGCATTACGCTCGCGTCGATTTGCATATAGCAACGGATATCCGTACCTGCGTTCAGCACCAAGCTCGCGCCTAATACGCTAACGCCTTGGGGCACTTTAGCCCCTTCCTTGACTGCCATACGATAATCCTGCAAGGTTTCTGCCGTTATCTCGTTCATTGCGTCTGCAAGCACTTTTTTCGTCCAAACAGCGTTTTGCGTTTGTTCTTGAATAATCACATCAACCGTTTTGTGGGTAAAGTGGGTATCCAAAAGCATATAAGCCTTATGCTCGTAGAAGTGTGCGGACGCCGTACTGCAATAGTTGTACATAACGATAACTGCATTTCGAAGCGCCTTATAGCCTTCTTGTTTTAACTTCGCTTCCGCAACCTGCTCTTCCGTGTAGGTGAAGGTAGGCTCTACCAACGTCGCATCGTCGGGCGCATTATTCTTGGTTTCTTCCCAAGCCTGCTTTTCCGCCGCGTCCGTAGAAAGAATATTGTCATATTCTTCCAACGTTTTATCCATATCGTAAAGGGTGTATTCCAAGAAAGAGCCTACGGAAACACTGCGCATACCCGTCCAAATATATTCCCCGTCGGTGAACTGCACGTTGATCGTATCGTAATAATCTTGCGCGTAGAAATCCAAATAATAGACGTACTGATTACCGCCCAAGCTTTCCATTTCGCTGGGATGAACAACCGTCTTTTGACCCGCTACGGTGAAAATAACGCCTGCTTTTTCGTTTTTATAGAAAGAGGGTGTTTTCTCATCGGCATCAAATTGGAAGGTAACTTTCAGCCTTATATACCCGTCAAAAGACAACTCATGCGTCAGCACAACGGCATTATTCATAAATGCTTGGTTGGTCGATACGACGTAGTCTTGATTCTTATTGGTTACCCCGACAAGCCCCTCCATTAAAATGAAGTTTTCGCTAAGGTCTTCATTGGAAACAATCCATTGCGCGTCTTCGCTTTCCGTTTGAATCAACAAGGAATAGGTATCGCTTAATTTAACACCGTCCGCAATGTTTAATTTCGCGCCTTCAGGGAGAGCAATATCGATAATGGTCGGGGAAATCAATTTTCCATCATCGTCAACGTAAGGACGCAACGCTTTGTCCGCCACGTTGACAACAAAATCCCCGTCCAAGACAACGTCCGACGCGCTGGCGATTGCAATACCGCCGCCCGTCGCTTGCGTTATAGCTTGTATAATCTCGTTTGCCTCTTCAAAGGACACCGCGCCCAAATTGACAGTTACGTTAGAAATCGTCAAATTCTGTCCTTGCGCCTCCGACGAGCCAAGGGTGCCTTCAAGCTCTAAGTTGCCAAGATTCATCGTGTTTAAGATACCGACTGCGCCTGCATTAATAACGGTATCTTCTATCGTGGTTTCGCCCGCAAAGTCTGCCACGCCGACGATAATGCCTTCGACTGTACTGTTTTTAATCTTTACAAAATGATTGTTCGTTTGCAAGGGATAGTCTTGTTCATCCATCGACATCGTGCCCACACCCGCAAACAAACCGAGAATTTTAGAATTGTTTACGTAGAGCTTACCCGAATTTTCTACGCCGATAGCGCCTTGCGCCGTTACGCTGTCCAAAACGACTGTGCCGAAGTTGAAAATGGGGCTATTGCTCATATTGAAGTTTTCTAAACCCAGCATTTCCGGCGTACAAGATACGATAGCGCCGCTCTGCTCCGCCGAACAATCGCAAATATGTAATTCCGCGCCGTATTCCACGACAAACAAATAGGGGGAGTCCAATCTCGTGACAAGATATTCCGAGGCTTGCAGCGTAAAACCGTTTAAGCATAAGTGCATAGTCGTGCCCGTAGGAATCGTCACGGGAGTATCTATAACGAAATCTGCCGGCATTGCGAACGCCACTTCCCTTTCGCCGACACGCAAAACGCCGTTTTCATCCACCGCCGTGCCGAGCACTTCTTCGTTAAAGTACATCGCCGAAATATACGGGTGCAGTTTATCGCAGGCATGCATAACGTTGGCAGGCTGCGTACAATCCAAAACGGATACGTTTTCACCCAAACCGTTTTCCGCACCTGCAACCGTGAAGCCGTTGGCGCATACGTTGTAGGCATAGCTTGCGCTAAGCTGTACGGGCAATTTAGCTACGTCGAAATTCTCCATAAGCGCATAATTGCCTTCGGGCAAAACGAGCGGTTGCTTATACGCCGCCGTATAGAGCGTGGAAATAAATTCCAACCCCGATTGATACAAAGGCGTATGCTCTTGGCAGTTGTTATACATACAAACGTGGGGCTTACAATCGAACACGTACACGTTTTCTAAATTCGGCGCATCAAACGCAAAGCCGTTTTTACAAATTCCGAAATATTCTCCGTCGGGTGCGGTAAACGCAACGTTCGAGGAAACGTCTTCCGTCAAGTGTATGATGTAAAAACTACCGGACTCCGTCTTTAAATTAGGGGATAATTGCAAGCTTCCGTTGCTTATGGCAGTCATCGCCAAATCAAACGTTTCCTGCCCAACCGGAAGAGAATTTAAACCCGCGTCGGGGATATAAGCGCAAACGTGCGTGGTATTGTCCACCTCGTCTTCTTTACATTGGGTATATACGTTGATACCAAGCGCTCTTAACGCCAATTCGTCCTCGGGCGCTAATGCAAGGTTGTTGGTACAAATTTCCGTTGCGGACGGATCGGCAAAAGCCACCTTCTCTTCCGTAAGCCATTGCGCAAACGGACAAACGTCTTCCAAACAGTAACGGCCCGCAGGAATTACGTGTTGCGTTTTTCCCTCCGACAATGCTTTTACGTAGAAAAATTCTAAGTAATCCGACGAAATCCAACCCGTAACGTCTAACATTTCATAACAGCCGTGCCCGTTGCAGTTATACGTATAAAAACCGCTGATGGGTTGCGTGCATTCCGCATCGGCATAGGTCAGCTGAATTTGATTTTCTTCAAAAACCAAATCCGCCGAATGGGTGCAAATCCCTACGTATACGTTTGCGCCAAGGGTAATGACAGTACCCGTAGGCACGGTATATTCGTAGGTAAGCACGTAGGCAGTGACAGACGGTACTACCTCTTCTCCTTCCGCCGCTGTTACGTCCTTTGCCCACTCTACCATTTTTCCTTCTATGTCGTGCGGGGTTTCCGTATCTACTTTTTGCAACCTTTCTGCCGAATTATCGTAAAGACAAACGTGCTCCGATTGTGGCAAATTGCAGCCTACACCCATACAGCAAAAGAACGTTAATACCGCTGTAAAAACAAACAATAAAGCTTTTATCAACTTCTTTTTCATGCGTCTTCTCCTTTTCTTAACCTTTTACACTTCCGCTTTCTGCGTTCGCAAAATTCTTTTCCCTATTGTAACGTTTGGGGAAAAGCTTTTCCTGTGTATGTACGCGCATACGCGCTCATTTTCCTCTATATAATAAAAAAAATAGTGGGTGTACTATATCATACCCCCCCC
>JAFTMQ010000142.1 GCA_017452305.1 Clostridia bacterium
AGGACTGCTTTCAAGCCCGTTACGGGATAGCCTGCAAGAGGGCCGTGTTCCATTGATTCACGAAGACCTTTTTCCACTGCGGGGAAGTAGTTCTTGGGTACTGCGCCGCCAACAACTTCTTCTTCAAATACGAATTCTTCTTCGCTCGGCGAGAAACGGATTTTAACGTGACCGTATTGACCGTGGCCGCCCGATTGCTTTTTATGCTTGCCTTCTGCTTCCGCTTTGCCGCGGATGGTTTCACGGTAAGCGATTTTCGGTTCGGAAAGCTTCATTTCTACGCCGTAACGTGCCTTAACCTTCTTCGCCAAAATTTCAAGCTGTGCGTCGCCTTGGCCGCCGATGACCATTTCGCCCGTTTCCGCGTTCTTTTCGATAGAGAAGGTATAATCTTCTTCTTTGAGCTTCGCAAGACCTGCAAACACCTTGTCTTCTTCGCCTTTCTTTGCCGCCGCAACCGACATAAAGAGGGTAGGCTTCGGGAAGTAGATAGGGGAGAACTTCACCTTCGCGTTCACGTCGCAAAGGGTGTCGCCCGTGTTGGTGTTGTTGAGTTTGTTCACCGCGCCGATGTCGCCCGTTGCAAGTTGGTCAACGGGTTCCATTTTCTTGCCGCGAAGCGCGTAAATTTGACCGATTCTTTCTTCCGTTTCCGTGTTGGGATTCCAAACGGTAGAGCCGCTCTTCAAAACGCCGCGGAAAGATTTCAAATAACTAAGCTTTCCAGAGAACGGATCGATAACCGTCTTAAATACCTGCGCCGCGAAAGGAGCGTCCGCTTCGGTGCGGAGAGAGTACATTTTGCCTTCTTCGTTGAGGTCTTCTACCATCGTATTAAGACGTTCACGCGCGAGGGGCATGTACGTAACGATTTCGTTTAAGAGGTTGATAACGCCGCGGTTGGTAAGCGCCGAGCCCGCCATGACGGGGATAGTGTTGACGGACGCGATACCGATACGGATACCGCGGATGGTTTCTTCACGCGTCAAATCGCCCTTTTCAAAGTATTTGTCGAGCAACATTTCGTCGTTTTCCGCCGCTGTTTCCATAAGCTGCGCCTTCATTTCTTCTACTTGGTCCAACATATTGTCGGGGATAGCGATTTCTTGAGGGCCGCCTTCTTTGAAGAGGTAAGCCTTTTCTTGCAAAGCGTTGATACAGCCTTGCATCTTGCCGTTTTCCATAATAGGAATTTGGATGGGTGCAAGCTTGCCCGAATATTTCGCCTTCAAAGCGTTCACCGTGCCAAGATAGTCTGCGTTTTCCTTGTCCATACCGTTGATGAAAATGATAAGCGGTTTACCAAGCTTCAAGCAAGAATCAACAATCGTTTCCGCGCCGATGGGCAATACGCCGTTCGCGCCGATAACGAGCAATGCGCCGCCCGCCGCGCGCAAGCCTTCGTTGCGTTCGCCTTCAAAATCATAATAACCGGGCAAGTCGAGAAGGTTAACCTTTACGTTCTTCCAAATAAGGTTAGAGCAAGACGTGTAAATGGACATCGTCTTTGCTTTTTCCAAATCGTCGTAATCGCTAACCGTCGTGCCGGCAGCAATCGTGCCCATGCGGTCGATAACGCCGCCGTTAAAAAGCATAGCCTCAACAAGCGTGGTTTTACCCTCGCCGCTGTGGCCGACTACCGCAATATTACGGATGCTTTCAAATGTAGTGCTCATAATAAAAATCCCCCTTGTGTGGTTGAAATAAATTTTATCGGCGGCTACGGTGCTACTTATCGTGTGTGGCGGAGTTCTCTCATCCCCGCATTTTTCGTCGTCCGTAACAAGAAAACCGATAATTACAAACATTATATTATATTTTCAAACATTTTTCAAGGGGGTTTTGGAAAAAAGTTGCTTGATTTTCCAAAAAAATTTCCGCTTTTCCAATAAAATCCGCCGCTTTATTGACAAAACGGAAAAAAGAGGGTATAATGAATGCGGAATATAGAGTGCGGAATGCGACATTATGGAATAATGGAAGCAAAGCAAATCAAAATGCAAAACGCACGACAAAGGATAGAGATGAACACCATTTACCTTGACCACGCGGCGACGACGCCGCTCGACAAAGACATACTCGATAAAATGTTGCCTTACTTAACGGGAACCTTCGGCAACGCCGATTCCCCGCACGCCTTGGGCAGAAAGGCAATGAACGCCGTAGATAACGCGCGCGATTGCGTGGCGGCGCTTATCAACGCCAAGCCCAACGAGGTGTATTTCACTTCGGGCGGTACGGAAGCGGATAATTGGGCGATTATCGGCGGCGCATACGCGGCAAAAGAGAGAGGACGGACAAAAATTTTAATTTCCGCCATCGAACACCACGCCGTACTTGCAGCGGCGGAAAAATTACGCGCGGACGGCTTTGAAATCGTGCAAATTCCCGTAAACGAGGGGGGCAGGTGCGAGTTGAACACCGCAGAAGCCCTTTTGGACGATACCGTCGGCTTGGTTGCCGTAATGGCGGCAAACAACGAAACGGGCGCGCTGCAGCCCATAAAAGCGCTTGCGGATTTGGCGCATAAGGCGGGCGCGGTATTCTTTACCGACGCGGTGCAAGCCGCTCCGTATATGCCCATTGACGTCAAAGCGTTGGGGGTGGATATGCTTTCCCTTTCCTCACATAAATTTTACGGCCCGAAAGGTTGCGGCGCGCTGTATATCAAAAGCGGCGTAAAAATCAAGGGGCACGTCGTCGGCGGCGAGCAGGAAAGAGGGTTGCGCGGCGGCACGACCAACGTCGCGGCGGTTGTCGGCTTGGCGGCGGCGTATCAAAAGGCGGTGGAAACGCTTTCGCATTCGCAAGAAAAGCTTACCGCATTGCGCAACGCCTTTTTGGACGAGCTGTCCGTTTTGGACGGCGTAAGTATCAACGGGAATAACGAAAACGATTTGCCCGCGGTGCTCAATTTGCGTATCGAGGGGGTAAACAACGCCGACTTTGTGTATAGTATGGACTTGCAAGGGGTGTGCGTAGCGGCGGGCTCTGCCTGTGCAAGCGCGTCGATAAAGCCGAGCCACGTATTGACGGCAATGGGTTTTTCGGACGAGCAAGCCAAGGAATGCGTGCGTATTAGCTTTGGTAAATACAACACGGAAGCGGAAGTGCGAGAGGGCGCAAAAAAAGCGGTGGAAATCATCAACCGCCTTAGGAAATAATTTTTTATTTAGTAATCATTAGCATAAAAAAACAAGGCCACAACCGTGACCTTGTTTTTATTTTTTTTTAGCCGTAGTAAGGTGCGATGATTGCATCGATAACCTTTGCAAATTCCGAACAGCCAATCGCAGCAATCACGATAGAGGCGATGAGGAAACCCAAGCCGATGAGTGCGAGTACAAGTGTCGAAACTGCTTTCGTTTCACATTTGTTGGCGAAGTATTTGCAGATACCGATGATGTCGAAAATCAACGCAAGGAGCATGAACAAGGCGCCGCTGAAATAGATTGCGCCAAACGAAAATTTGAAGGTAAGTTTAAGGGTGTCAAGTACCATAATTTCGTCGGGCGTAGTTGCAACACCGGTAAATTCCGTAGAAAGCGTTTCCATGATAATTTCTGCGATCATATCTTTGAGTCCGCTGAAAACCAAGGCGACGATACCCGTCGTTACGAATGCAACAATCGCCAAAATCATTGCCGCAAGCGAAGGGCCATAACCTTTCTTTTCTTCATTGTTAGAAGTAGCCATAAAAATTTCCTCCATAAATTATATTATTTAATGTTGTAAGCCGTAGTTTTTCAACCCACGCATTTTTAAAAAAAGAAACGAGTGCGGGGCAAACTTAAGAACGTTTAACCCGTTGCGTCCGTTTCACGTTACTATATATAATTATAACACAAGCTTTTGCACAAAGCAATAGTTTTTTTACATTTTTGGCGCATATGGCGGATTTTTTAGTCAACGCATCTGTAAAGCGATGAAAAATAGAAGATAAAAAGAAAAACGAACTTAATATAAAACACCCCAAACCCAAAGGTAAGGGGTGCTTTTTGATTTAGTTGATATGTATTAGAGATAAATTGAAACCATTTTCAATGCGGTAGAATAACCTACGCTTGCGATAATGATAGAAGCTACAATCAAAGCACCTGCGATGCAAGCCATAACGAGTACGGATTTCGCTTTGTCGGGCGCGGTGTTTTTAAAGTATTTTACCATTGCTACGATAAAGCAAATCAACGCGATCAATAAGAACAAGCCGCCGTCGTAATAATAAACTGCAAACGCCGCGTTAATTGAGAAGTCCATGATTTGTTGGGGAACGTTCGCAGAACCGATCATTTCGTTGAAGACTTCAGAAAATGCGTTCCAAAATTCGGGTTGCTTAACAAAGAAACCTAAAACAGCAACCGTAACAACGGTGGTTAAGAAGCCGATGATAGATAAAATCATCGCCGCAAGTGCAGGCCCAAAGCCTTTCTTTGCTTCATTGTTAGAAGTGGACATAAAAAATTTCCTCCATAAATTATATTATTCAGTACAGAAAGCAAATTGCCTCTAAACTTAAAAATTTCCTTAAATTAAAAACAAAATCATAGTGACGATAAAGCTTGTTGCAAAATTCAAAACGGTAATTGCCGTAAAGACAATCGACCATACAAAGTTGCAAAGGGGTTTTTCTCCCACGCTTGCCCATACGTACTCTTTGCGCGCTTTAAGAAAGAAAAACACGCATGCGCCTACGCCTGCCGCCGCCAAAACCGCCAAGAATATCCAAGCCGCCACGTCCGTTTTATGTAAAGCAAGGAAGAACAAAGCCGTGCAAACGGACGTTGCCAGCATAATGGCAAGCTCTATCCAAACAAGGCTTAAATTTTCCGTTGTCTTTTTATTCGAGGCCGACATAGGTACACTCCGTTTCTTTGCTTCACAAAACGGAACCCGTCCGTTTTTCGTTACTATATATCATTATAGCACAAGGTTTTGCATAAAGCAATAGATTTTCTCGATTTTTTTATAGCGCATACGGCGAATTTTCAAAGAATTTCGCTTGCAAAGCGTCCTTGCTTGCCACGGAAAGGATATATACTTCCCCGTCCACGTCAATTTGCCGCGTCTGCACGTTTTCCGCCCCGTCGATACGGCTTGGAATAAATTTCGGATACGCCCCCGTTTTAAACAAGCTTTCCTTTTGCGTCCAGGCTTCCAACAAAAATTCGCTCGCGCGCTTGGGTGAAAGGGCAAGCCGACGGTATTCTTCCATTTCCGCGTCCGTCAAAATTTTTTCGGCAATCCGCCCTTCGTTTTTCACCGCCGCAAGCCGTTCAATATCCACGCCGACGGGGGAATCGGACACCGCCACCGCAATCGCGCCCCCGCTATGCGAGAGGGAAAAGTGGCAAAAATCGCACGACCATTTCCCATTTTCCGATTTGGTGAACGAAATTTCCTCTATGCGTTTGCCAAACGAATGGAAAAGCGCGTATTCCAACAGCTTCCACACGCAATATTTTTCTTTTTGTACCTTTTCGGACGTACAAGCGGAAATTTCCTCGTCGCGCAAAGACGGAAAAACCCCTCTTACGCGAAGGTGAGAGGGGATAGATGCCGTATAGACCGAAAGGAAGGGAGCGCGCATTAGCCGTTTACTTCGCTTTCGATATAGTTTACTACGTCGCCAACCGTTTTGAAATCGGAAACGACTTCTTCATCGAAGCAGATGTCGAAGGTTTCTTCAATCGCGATAACGACGAACAAGAGGGCGATGGAGTTCATACCCAAGTCGGTCGTAAGGTTGGACGCTTCCGAGCAGTTGTCAAGCGAGTCGGGCTCGTTGCCCGTCGCTTGCAAAATGATTTCTTTTAATTTTTCAATAATTTCCGTTCTCGTCATGATCATTATCTCTGTTGATTTCTCAAAATTTTCATCGCAGGCGAACGCTTGAAGTCTTCATAGCGGAAGACGATCTTGCTAATGCGTTGGAATGCAGGCAACGTCGCGTTTACCTTGTTGATTTCTTCGCGAATGAACGCTTCGGGATCGGTCAAGCCGAGCGCCTTAACAACCACTGCGCGGGGAAGAACTTCCAAAACGAGCAAGCTCTTGCCGTCCGTGTTATCTTCGTAAACCAAGCAGTCTTGAATGGTGTCGATTGCGTAGAATTTGTTTTCGATTTCCGCAGGGGAGATGTTTTCACCCGTCGAAAGGACGATGATTTCCTTCTTTCTGCCGACGATGTAGAGGAAGTTGTCTTCATCTACGCGCACGAGGTCGCCCGTCTTGAACCAACCGTCCTCAAACGCGATAGCGTTTTCTTCGGGTTCGCCAACGTAGCAGTCGAACATGTTGTCGCCTTTAAGCCAAAGCTCGCCGTCAACTACCTTGTATTCGAGGTCGGGATAGAAGTGACCAACGGAATTCTTCTTTACGAGGGGGATAGGGTTGCCGCTTACAAGGCAAGCGCTTTCCGTCAAGCCGTAGCCGCCAAGCATAGCAACGTCGAATTTCTTGTATTCTTCAATCAAATATTGAGGAACGTGCGCCGCGCCTGCGATGATGAACTTCAAATCATCGCCGAGCATGTTCTTGCCGAACTGCTTGGAAAGGTTCATTGCCATTTCCGCAAGTGCGGGAACCATAACCATACCCGTAGGTCTAAACGCGGGGATTTCACGGAACATGTTCTTCGTGTTGCGGCAGATATAGAGGGAGCTGCCCGATGCAAGCGACGTCAACAAGTTACGTACAAGCCCGAATACGTGCGTCAAAGGAAGCACGAGGAAATATCTTTGATGGAAGGTATGTTCGATGCCGTAGAAGCCGTTTCTCATACCCGTCATAAGCGCGCGGTGGGAAAGTTGAGCCGCCTTGCTCTTACCCGTCGTACCGCCCGTGAATACGTAAGCGCAGGGTGCGCTCGTTTCAACTTCTACTGCGGGAACGGACTTGTCGCACGTCGAAGCCGCGTCGATAAGCTTGACTGCGGGGTTCTTCGCCTTCACAATATCAAATTTGTCTGCAAGCGAATCCGCGTATGCGATTACGGAAAGCCCGAATTTAAGCGAGCAACCGAATACGGTCATGTTGTCAAGGTGTGCGGGAAGAAGCACTGCGATAGCGCCGAGGGTGGTAACTGCAAGGAAAGCCTTGGCAAAATCGTAGGAGTTGGGGCAGAACACGCCAACCTTGTCGCCTGCTTTTACGCCGTTATCCACAAGGATCGCACGGAAAGCCGCAACGTCTTTATCTACTTCCGCATACGTATAGTTTTTGCCGTCAACCAATGCAACGAGGTCAGCGTATTGTGCTACGCTCCACGTCCACATTTCCGTAACGCTCGTAAATTTGCGGATTCTTTCATATTCTTCCGCTACGGTGTAGCTGCTAAAAAAGTTCTGGTTAATACTCATCTTTTGTTTTCTCCTTTATTATGAGTTTAGATTTTAGAAGTTATCGGCGCGGATTTTTTTTTGCGTTAAGCATACGCCGACACGTTCATAGGTGCGTTCCATAACCAACAAAAATAAACGCACATACGATTACATAATACTATGTTATCACACAATTGTCAACTATTTTTCAACCAAACCTCACTTTTTGTTGAAAAATGTAATAATTTTAAATGACAAATTTTCATCAAAAAAATTTCAACGCGCACATGGTAGGGGTGTATGAAAATACGGAATGAAAAAGGCTTGAAACATATTGACAAAATCAAAAATATTTGTTATACTTTCCTCAACGCAAATTTCGCGGAGGGAATTATGAATTTAAAAAAGATAGAAAAAAATTTAACCGACCTGCTCAACAAAAAAATGGGGTTGGAATTTACTTATAAAATGGAGGAGGGGCTTTTGCTTGCTTGCTGCAACCTCACCTTATATGGACGAGAAAAGCCGATCACCTGCAATCTTTGGATTTTCGAGGCTGGCTCGGTGCTGATGTCCTTCTTGTGCGGCGAAGCGCCCTACACGGCGCACGTGCTTGACGCAACCGCGCGCTTTAACAGCGACGTTACCTTCTTAAAAGCCACGATTATGTCGGGCGTTTTGAATATTTTACACGAGGCCTACGCCGTTGACGAAAAGCTTTTGCCCGCTTACGTAAAGGGCATTTTGGGGATTTTGGTTTCCGACGAAGTGAAAAAGAGCTTGGAAGATTTGTTGCTTGCGTGTGAAGAGGGAAGCTTGCAATCTTAAAAAACGACGGATATACTTCGCATTTCATCGTTGTTGCTCCGTGCGCCTTGCTCATTTACGCATAGTAAACTCCCTGCGGCGTACTTGCAACGCCTTGAACTGCTCGCATCTCCGCCGTTTTTTCG
>JAFTMQ010000143.1 GCA_017452305.1 Clostridia bacterium
CTTAGGCATCTTCAACGACGCTTCCGCATAGTAATCGTTTTCGTAGCTCAAACAGCACATAAGTCTACCGCAAAGCCCACTAATTTTGCCGGGATTTAAGGACAAGCCTTGCGTTTTTGCCATTTTCACGCTCACCTTTTTAAACTCAGGCATATTGCCTGCACAGCAGCAAATTCTGCCGCAAGGCGCGATACCGCCGAGGTACTTTGCCTCGTCGCGCGTGCCGACTTGGCGAAGCTCGATACGGGTATGGAAGGCGGACGCGAGGTCCTTGACAAGCTCGCGGAAATCCACGCGGTTTGCCGAGGTGAAATAAAAGACAATTTTCGTGCCGTCGAACGCGTATTCGCAATCGACAAGCTTCATATCCAACCCTCTCGCCGCGATTTTTTCTTTACATAACTGCATGGCTTGCGGACGTTTAGCCTCACAAGCGGCATAAAATTCCTTATCCTTGTCCGTAGCGATACGGATAATGGGTTTTAAGGGTTGGACGACTTCGTCGTCGGGGACAAGCTTTTCGGGGTATGCCACCCACGCAAATTCCAAGCCGCGCGAGGTCTCGACCACGACGGGCATATTCCGCTCGTATATATCCCCTTGTTTGGGCGAGAAATAATAAAGCTTACCGCCCGTTTTAAATTTTATTCCTACAACTTTAATCATATTTTACCTTAACCGACTTGCCGTATTTGCAAGACGGGCTCACTTAAATTTTAATTATTTTCCGCGCGGATTTTTGCAATACAAAGCTCGATACACTGCGGGAAAACAGCGTTGAATTTCACCTGCTTTTCCGCGTCGGAAAGCGCATTTTGCGCGTATATAAGCGCTTTCAATGCGTACATGGTAGCCACTTCTTGTAATTTTTCCCTTTCGGAACGGAGCAAAATAAAACCGTTTGCGTTTTTCATTCCGCTCTTTAAAAGGAGTGCGTCGCGAAGAATAAGGCGCAGGGTGGAAATTAATTCGCGTTGGTATTTGGTTTCCGCCACCGCTTTCACCGCCGTAGGCAGTTTAAAAGAGGGGGAAAGCAGAAGCGCGAACGCTTGCTCCGTCAAGGCTTTATATTGACCGCCTTCCAATAAATTTTGTGCGCCGCCGACTGTGCCGCCGCTCGCCGCCGCACAAAAACGCAAGGTTTCCGCGTCGTATTGATTTTGGTAAAGTCTTTGCAGACATTCCGTTACTTGTTCGGTATCAAAAGCAGAAATTTCCAACTTTTTGGTACGGGAAAGGACGGTGGTAAGCACGGGAAAAGCGGACGTTGCGCCAAGCAAGAAAAGGACGTGCTTGGGCGGCTCTTCCAAAAGCTTTAAAAGCTTGTTTTGCGTTTGGGTGTTCGCCTCGGCAAAATCCCCCAAAACAAGCAGTTTCACTTCCCCTTCGACGGGGCTTAACGTGCATTCCTCGTGAATGGCGTTTGCGTCCTCAACGGTGAGCTTTTTGCCCGGCGCGGGATAAAAAAGACAATCGGAAAAGCTTTCCGTTTGGATAAGCTTTGCGATGCGGAGCGCCTCGTTATCCTGCCGATCGCCGACAAGTAAAAGTTTTGCAAAAACTTTAAGTGCGTCGCGAAGATTTCGCGCATCGTCAAGCAAGAGCAAATAAGCGTGGGAAAGACGGTTTTCCCGTTTTTCGTTTTGCACGATTTTATAAGCTTGCGTCGCTTGAAGAAGTGTTTGCATAAAATCCCCGTTTGCCTATGCTTTTGGTTTTTACCGCTTAAAAAGAATAGGCTATGTTATAGTATAACATAAATTTTCAAAAATGTAAAGGGGGTAAGCGAAAAATTATAAAAAATTTAATATTTTTAAAACGGGGCAGGCAGGTACGAGTTTAAAATAAAAACAAGGCACCATGTACGCGTTGACTAACTTAAAAGTAAAGGTGAATTGCAAGCTTATGGCTTGTGTGAATTGAATTGCAGACTTCGTCCACAATTCGTTGTGGCTATAAATTAAAGCCTTAATTCAGCATTCCGCACGCAACGTTCAGCATTAAAAAAAAGCAACCCAAAAGGGTCGCTTTTTATCAAAGGTATGCTTTCCACTTTTTTTCAAATTCTTCTTCTTTTTCAATCATTTCTTTTAGTAATTTTTTGATGCTTTCGTCGCCGTTGTCTGCAAAATCGTTTGCCGTCGTTCTAAGCGCGGTAATACCCATCACCGTGCCTTGCACCATCATGTCTGCAATATGCGAGCGGGAGTTGTCCGTAAGCGTGCTCATCTTAATCGAGCCCCACATCATCGCCTTTTTCATGGGGTTTGGCTCTTTTAATTCCAAGCCCTTGTCCCTTGCGATAATTTGTGCGCGGGCGGAAAAATGCTCGTAAACCTCGTGCTGTGCGGAAAGCTCGGCGCGGAGTTCTCCGTCTTCCGTTTCGGGTAAGATATTAGAAATAGATTGCAGTGCGAGTTGGGCGTTGCGGTAAATTTCGGCAAGCGCCTCTTCCGTTTGTTTAAAGTCGTTATTCGGCATAAAAATCCTCCTTTTTCGGTTAGTTTGGTGAAAACGTATAAAATGTATGCGCGCGCGAGGAAAAAGGTGTAAATTTCCGTAAAAAATATTAAAAATTAAGCAAAAATGCTTGACGGACGGCGCGTTATTATGGTATATTGATAGGCGAGCCGATAGAAACGGGCTTTTTAAGTCAGCAATTTTTTCGTTGAAATAAGCGAAAAAGGCTGCGCCTTGGATATTCTTCGAGACTGGAAAGAGGAGGTAAAACTTTTTATGTACGCTATCATCGATAACGGTAACAAGCAATACAAAGTTGCGGAAGGCGACGTAGTAAGAGTTGAAAAACTCAACGCTGCGGAAGGCGAAACCGTATCTTTCAAAGTGCTTATGGTTGCCGACGAAAACGGTATCAAAACGGGCGCGGAAGTTGAATCCGCAAAAGTTACCGCTACGGTCGTTAAGCAAGACAAGGCGAAGAAAATCATCGTCTTCAAGTA
>JAFTMQ010000144.1 GCA_017452305.1 Clostridia bacterium
AAAGGATTTTGCGCGGATCCGTATTGGCATTCGCGACGAAGAGGTGGATATCCCCATTATCAACTATGTCCTTGCCGAGGTGCGCAAAGAGGACTACCCCGTGTTTGCCGAGGCTTGCAAAAAAGCAGGCGAAGCGGCGGCGGAATTTGCGCGGGGGTTGGATATTGAAAAGGTAATGTGCAAGTATAATTAAAAACGGCGGATATACTTCGCAATACAGCGTTGTTGCTCCGTGCGCCTTGCTCATTTACGCACAGTAAACTCCCTGCGGTGTACTCGCGGCGCCTTGTCTTGCTCGTATCTGCACCGTTTTTCGTTCTTTAACGAACAACGTAAAGTCTCAGCCGCAATTCAGCATTCAACATTCAGCATTTAATTTATGAAACGCAACTTTCTTACACTCAACGAAATAAGCGAAGAGTACGCGCAATATGCGGACGAGCTCCGTCGTGGCACACCCACGGCGGTTTTTGGCGTTTCACAACCTTTAAAATACTTACTCGCAGGGCTTACGCCCTTCCCCGTCGTGTACGTGACGGCGGACGGTGTTTCCGCGCAAAAGGCGGCGGAAAATATCTCCGCGCTCACGGGCAAAAAGACGGCGGTGCTCGCGGCGAAGGACGAAGTCCTTCTTTATCGTAAAGCACTCTCGAAGGACTCCCTTTTTAAACGTTTAAACGGCGTGTATGCCTTGCAAAACGGCTGTGAGGTGGTGACGGCGGAAATCGACGCGCTTTTACAGCTGTTTCCCAAAACCTTACCCAAAATCACCTTGACGGAAGGGGAAGATTTTGACTTTATGGGCTTGCCCGCTCGCTTGGTGCAAATGGGCTATACCCGCGTTTTCGAGGTGGAAACCAAGGGCGTATTTGCCCTGCGTGGCGACATTTTGGATATTTATCCCGTCAATGCCGACAATCCCGTCCGCATCGACTTCTTCGGGGACACCGTTGAAAAAATCAAGCCTTACGATATTCTCACGGGCGATAGATTGCCGAGCGAAAAAACAATAGAAATCCTATCCGCAACCGATGTTATCGTAACGGAAAACGACCTGCCTGCTCTTCAAAAAACGCTTGAAAATTCGGCAAGGAAATTCAAAACTTCCGAGGCATATACACGCGCGCAGGCTATCGCGGACGAGCTTTTATCGGGTGAAACTATCCATTCTTCCTTCGTTTTGCCCTTGCTTGAAAACAGCACGGATTTCTTCTCCGTTCTTCCCAACAACACCGTCCTCATCTTTGATGAGGGGAAAACGCTTTGGGATAAATTCAACGCTCTTTACAAAGAGCACGAGGAGCGTTTCCGCCGTTTGCAAGAGGGGGGCGAGGCGTTTGATTTTAGCGTTCGTCAATACGTGGACAAGGACGCTTTTTTGGATAAGCTTCCCACCGTCCGTTGCGTGGCAATGCAGACGTTTACGGGCAATCCGTTCTTCTTCCAACCCTTAAAAATTTACAATTTTACCTGCACTCCCACGGCAAGATATTTAAACAGCGTCGATACCTTAATCACCGACGTCAGCAATTGGGTGCGGGGCGGTTATCGCGTGCTTTTGTATTGCGGGGATAATTCCCGCGCAAGCAAGCTGGGCGAGGTGCTTGGCGAACAATATATGTCCACCGTCAAATTGACGGACAAGCTTGCCGATTTAAAGGGTATTTGTATCTTGGACGAAAGGCTCGATAAGGGCTTGGTTTTGCACGAGTGTAAATTGGCGATTATCGGCACGGGCGATTTATACACAAAGGTGCAAGAAACCCGCCGTCTGCGCCGTAAACGCGGGGATCTGTTTTCCGCGCCCGAGGTGGGGGATTTTGTCGTTCACGAAACACATGGTATCGGCAAAGCCGTCGGAATGCAAAAAATTGAAACGATGGACGGCACCAAGGAATACCTCGCCATTTCGTATAAGGACGGGGATATGCTCTACGTTCCTGCGGAGAGCATGGACGTCCTTTCCAAATACGTGGGGGATAGCAATCCCCATTTAAGCAAAATCGGCGGAGCGGAGTTCGAGCGCGTAAAAGCGCGCGTTCGTGCATCCCTCAAACGCATGGCATTCGACTTGAAAAAGCTGTATGCGGAGCGTGCCGAAAATCACGGCTATGCCTTCCCCGAAAATCGTGTGTTTATGCAGGAATTCGAGGACGCTTTCCCGTATGAGCTCACCCTTGACCAAGCAAGCTCCGTGCAAGAAATTAAGGCGGATATGTGCTCGGATAAGGTAATGGACCGACTGCTCTGCGGCGACGTCGGCTTTGGTAAAACGGAAGTGGCGTTCCGCGCCGTTTTCCTTTGCATTTTGGCGGGCAAACAGGCGGCCTTGATGTGCCCGAGCACCGTTCTTAGCTCTCAACATTTCAACACGGCTTTGGCGCGTTTTTCCGATTTTGGCGCAACCGTCGCTTGTCTAAATCGCTTTAATACGCCTAAGGAACAGGAGCGCATTTTAAAGGGCTTGCAAGAGGGGACAATCGACTTTGTTATCGGCACCCACCGCTTGCTTTCCGAGGACGTGCGTTTTAAAGACCTCGGTCTTCTCGTTTTGGACGAGGAACAGCGTTTCGGCGTAGAGCACAAAGAAAAAATTAAAAATATGCGCAAGAATATAGATTGCCTCACCATGACGGCAACCCCCATTCCGCGCACCTTGCATATGTCCCTTTCGGGTATTCGCGATATATCCACCATTCAAACGCCCCCGTCCGAGCGGCTTCCCGTCCAAACCTACGTAGTAGAGGAAACGGAAACGCTCATTCGCGACGCGTGCATACGCGAGCTTTCGCGCGGCGGGCAAGTCTTTTTGCTGTATAATCGCGTGGAAAGTATTTTCTCATTTGCGGCGCGTATCAAGCAAATATTGCCCGAGGCGCGTATTTCCGTCGCGCACGGCAGAATGGACAAAACGACGCTTGAAAACGCGGTGCTGCATTTCTACGGCGGCGAGTCGGATATCCTCATCACCACGACGATTATCGAAAACGGTATCGACCTGCCTAACGCAAACACCATCATCGTTGTGGACAGTGATAAGCTCGGCATTTCACAGCTCTATCAGCTCAAAGGCAGGGTAGGGCGCGGCTCGCGGCTTGCGCATGCCTATTTCACGTACAAAGCAGAGCGCGTCATGTCGGAAAACGCGGCGGCGCGTTTGCGCGCGATTATGGAATTTACCGAGCTTGGCTCGGGTTATAAACTCGCCATGCGAGATTTGGAAATTCGCGGCGCGGGGAACGTGCTCGGCGCGGAACAGCACGGGCACATGGATAAAG
>JAFTMQ010000145.1 GCA_017452305.1 Clostridia bacterium
CGAAGGGCGCGGAAAACTTGAAGGAGCGTACATAGACGTACGTGACTGAAAGTTGCCACAGCCCGACAAAGTATTGCGACGTATATACGTCGTTTTAATTTTGCTCGATGTGAGAGGCCTTGTCAATATACAACACCCCGTCCAAATGGTCAAGCTCGTGACAGATAGCGCGCGCGAAAAAGCCTTTGGCTTTTAAAACGTGCTTTTCGCCAAAACGGTCTTGATAGGAAAGGGTAACCTTCATAGGACGGGAAACGATACCGCTCTTGCCGCGCACGGAAAGACAGCCTTCCCAACCCGTTTGCTCCCCTTTTTGTTGAATAATGACGGGGTTGATAAACTCGAAATACCCCTCTTCGACGTCCACGACGGCAAGACGGTGTAAAAGCCCGACCTGCGGAGCGGCAAGGCCTGCGCCCTGCTCCTTTTTCACCGTGTCCTTCATATCCTCTAAAAGTTGGTGAAGCTTTTCGTCGAAGTTTTCCACCACCTTACATTTTTGTCTTAATACGTCGTCGCCGACTTGTACTACGTTACGAATCGCCATAGTATTTTTTCTCCTTATAGTTAAGCAAGGCAAAGCCTTGTGTAAATGCTAAATGATAAGTGCTAAATGCGGAATTGTGGCTGTGATTTTACGCCACTCTATCCCAACCGTTAAAACGGCACAGATGCGATCAATCTTTCCGCACACCCGTCAAAGAACGGTAAAACGGCGTAGATACGAGCAGTTCAAGGCGTTGCGAGTACCCCGACAGGAGCGTACAAGTAGTACGTGAGTTAGGGGCACGGAGCAACAACGCAGAAATGCGAAGTATATCCGTCGTTTTTAACTCAAATTCGTGGGGTTTTCCTCTACGGACACCAACACCTCTCGTGTTTTCGCCGCCGCGCAAATCTCGTACACCAAGGGCAAAATGGACGGATCGGAAAGGCGCATCAATACTTGATAACGGAACTTGTTTTGTATACGCTTTATCGGGGCGCGCATCTTGTCGAAGAACAAGAATTTTTCCATATTCCCCTCGTAAATTTCTTTCAAACCGAAATACACCTCGCGCAAGCCCTCCAACGTCTTTTTATCGTCCTCGCCCGAGATTAAAACGCGCACGATTTTGGAAAAAGGCGGGAATGCCATCGCCGTCCGCAGGGAAATTTCGTTCTCATAAAAGCCCTCGTAATTATACGTCGTCGCAAAGCGCAGCACCTCGTTTTCGGGGTCAAAGGTCTGCAAAACCACTTTCCCCTTTTCCTCGGCGCGCCCACTTCTGCCCGCCACCTGCGTCAACAGTTGAAAGGTGCGTTCGCCGCTACGATAATCGGAAAAATGCAAGCTCATATCCGCGTCCAAAATGCCGACGAGGGTTACCGCGGGGAAATCGTGCCCCTTGGCAATCATCTGCGTGCCGACAAGAATATCCGCCTTCTTTTCCGCAAAAGCTTTTAAAATTTTGTAATGCCCCTCTTTGCCGCTCGTCGTATCGTTATCCATACGCAAAATCCGCGCGGCGGGGTATAATTTTTGCAGGTCGGAAACCACCCTTTGCGTCCCCGTCCCCGCATACGAAAGCTTGACGCCGCCGCAGTCAGGGCAGGCGGTAAGCATACCGTATTTCATGCCGCAATAATGGCATTTGAGGCAGTTTTCGTCCCTGTGATAGGTCAAGGAAACGTCGCACGCGTCGCATTTTGCCACGTAGCCGCACTCCTTGCAAATCACCGTTTGCGAATAGCCTCGCCGATTTAAAAACAGAATGGCTTGCTTTTCCGCCGCCAAGCATTTTTCAATCTCTTCTTTGAGCGCGGACGAAAAGGCGGAATTGTTCCCCTTACGCACCTCTCGGCGCATATCCACAATCAAAATTTCGGGCAAGGGGCGCTTATTGATACGCTTATCCAAACGAATGAGCGAAAACTCCCCTTCCTTCGCCTTTGTATACGTTTCGACGGACGGCGTCGCGCTACCCAAAACCAGCTTACAGCCGTTTTTCTTGGCACGAAGCAACGCCACGTCAAAGGTGTTGTATCTCGGCGCGGACTCGCTCGAATAGCTCGAATCGTGCTCCTCGTCGATGATAATGACGCCCAAGTCTTCCATGGGCGCAAAGATTGCGCTACGCGCGCCGATGGCAATTTTTGCCTCGCCCGTCCGCAAGCGCCACCACTCGTCAAAGCGTTCGCCCGCCGAAAGTCCGCTATGCAAAATTGCCGCGTTTTTCCCAAACCGAGCGCGAAGCTGTGAAAGCATTTGGGGGGTAAGCGAAATTTCGGGCACGAGGAAGATAGAGCTTTCCCCTTTCGCCAAGCACGCCGCGATGAGGGTGAGATAAATTTCCGTCTTACCGCTCCCCGTTACGCCGTGCAAAAGCTGTACGGTGCGCTCGTCCTCGTTAATCGTTTTTACCGCCCGCTCTTGGTCGGGGGTTAAAATGCGTTCCACCTTTTCCGCCGATACCTGCTTGTACGGGTCCCGCTTGATTTGCTCTTGCGTGATTTTCGCGTACCCCTTTTGCGCCAAAGCCGTTACGCCGCCAGGGTAAATATTGTTGAGGTACGCGCATTCCGTCTTGCCGTTTTCGGCAAGATAATTCGCCGCGCCGATTTGGTTTTTTGCCGACTTGACAAGCTTCATTTCTTCAAGCGGAACAAGAAGCTCGGCATAATTCCTCGTCAATTCGCGCACCTTCCCCGTCCGCATTTCCGCAGGCAAAAACAAGCGCAAGGTGAGCGCCTTGGGCACACGATAGCGCGCCGCCAGCTTTTCCGCAAGGGAAAGACATTCGCTATTGAGGGCGGGCAATTCGTCGGGGGTGGGCAAAATCTTTTTCAGCTTTTCCAAGGGATAGTTGGAAGTTTCTTTCAATTTCATGACGAAGCCCGTCACGATTTTTCCGCCGAAGGGCGCGCGAACACGGCTGCCGACGATGGTATTTTCGTCGCAGAGATAATCGAATATTCTATCCGTTTCGTTCGCCGCAATATCGACGATAACTTCCGCTATCATAAAAACTCCTTACTCTCGCAATGAATTGATTTGCTAAACGCAAATCTTGAATTGCGCCTTGGCGCATGAATCGGCCTCGCCATGAATCGCCAACTATGTTGGCGTTATTGCATAAATTTATAGCCATAATGCAAGGCAAAGCCTTGCAATTCATGGAGCGTAGCGAGAAATCATGAACGCAAAGCGTTCAATTCATACAAGCTAACGGCTTGCAATTCATTGAGAAAAATAGCCTCGGCTCTCCGAGGCTTTTTCCGTTAGTCCATTGCAATAACGACTTTACCGTCCGCAATATCCTTGCAAGCGGAAAGCAATTCCTTGTCCTTTCCCGCCGTCGTGTGCGTGCCGAGGTTGCGCTCCGTTTCAATAATTTGGCGTGCGCGCTTCGCCGCAATCGTGCAAAGTGCATAGCGGCTGATGGGGTCTTCTTCCGTACCAAGTTTTCTAATCATTACGTCAACAGAAGGTTCATTAATCATATTGTTCTCTCCTTTACCGTGTTTTTATCTGTTTATAATTTTTGTCTGCTTATATTATTCACCGTCGATGATTTTGCAAAGGTCTGCAATCGCCTTTTCCAAATCGTCGTTTACGATGATATAATCGTATTGGTCTTTGTGCGACAGCTCGTATTCCATACGGGCAAGTCTGCCTTGAATTTGCTCTTCCGTCTCCGAGCCTCTGCCCGAAAGGCGGCGTTTGAGTTCGTCCACCGACGGCGGAACAACCATAACGAGCTTACATTCGGGGAAGCTCTTTTTGGCATTCAACGCGCCGACGACGTCGATTTCCATAATCACGGACTTCGTCTTTAAAGTCTCGCGGACAAAGGACTTCGGCGTGCCGTAATAATTGCCGAAATGCTCGTCGTATTCCAAAAAATCGTCCTCTTGAATGCGGCGTTCAAATTCCTCGCGTGCAAGGAAAAAGTAGTGCTTGCCGTGCACCTCGCCCTCACGCGGCGGACGAGTCGTGCAGGACACGGATTCCACCACGTCGCTTCTTCTTGCAATAATCGTTTTTACCATCGTGCCCTTGCCAACCCCAGAAGGTCCGGACACTGCCAATAATACGTGCTTCATTTGCTTGTCTATCCTTTACGCTTATTCGAGGTTTTGTACTTGTTCGCGGATTTTTTCAATTTCGTTCTTCAAAGCAAGCCCCGCGCGGGTAATTGTTACGTCGTTGCTCTTGGAGCAAGTCGTGTTCGCCTCGCGGTTAAATTCCTGCACCAAGAAATCCAGCTTTCTGCCCACGATCCCCTCTTCCGCAATCGAACGGAACTGCTCGATATGGCTTTTAAGACGGGTAAGCTC
>JAFTMQ010000146.1 GCA_017452305.1 Clostridia bacterium
ATCGTAATCTGCGTAATGGTTTCGGATACGAGCGGACAAGTGTATCCCTTCGGCGCGAACGTGGGTATCGGTTATCCCGCCTTCCCGCATTGCAGGGGCAAGCGGAAAATTTGGCGTTGCAAAATAATTTCGTTTTGTATTTGGGTATTTTTATTACGTCCGCGGCGGCGGCAGTCGGGCTTTCGGGCGGTATGTACGTTATCCGTAATATGGTATGGAAGGAAGGTATCTTCGTCGCAAACGACTTTTGGCGCGGCGTAAAGCTCAACTTTAAAAACGCGTTGCAAACGGCGCTTTTCTTCACGGGCGCGCTCTTCCTTTGCAAAATGATGATTGACGTTTCCGAGTTGGCGATTGCAGGCGACGCAAGCACGGCGCAGGTCGTTTGGCTTCGTATTTCGCAAGGCGCAAGCTATCTGTTCATCACTATGGCGGCGATGATGTCGCTTTGGATGATTGCGCTCGGCGTAAACTACAAGATGGGCTTTTTCACGTTGTTTAAAAATTCCTTCTTGATGACAATCGGCACCTTCCCGCAAACGGTTTTCTTCGGCGTGTTGGCGCTTTGGCCGTTTGCTTTATTCCTCATCGGCTATTCGTTGGTGATTGTTATCGCGGTCATTTTAGCCTTGCTTTTGTCCCTTTCCTACGCGCTTCTCGTATGGCTTGACTTTGCGCAGTGGGTATTCGATAAATTCATCAACCCCAAAATTTCGGGCGCAAAGGTGGGCAGAGGTATCTACAACAAGGACGGCAGTTCCGCGCTCACGGGCGACGACAGTGCGGCTTCGTTGGAATATCAACGCATTATTTTGGCGCACGGTAGATCTAAGTTGGTTGCAAGACCTATCAAACCGATTGACGACTCTATCCAAGTCTATGAATTGCCGCAATCCTTCACGCGTGAGGATTTAAGACGATTGCGCGACAGTAAGCAACAAATCGCGGACGATAGCGAAGCGTATGCGGAAGAACATAAGAACGATTTGCGCTACGTAGAATACAACAGACAATTCGACGAGCGTGAAAAGGCTTTGCAGGAAGAAGAGGACAAGAAAAAGAAGAAGGGCAAGAAATTCAAGCCCCCCAAGAATCCTCAAAACGAATAATGGATAAACAGACCGCGCGGCAATTTTGTCGCGCGGTGTAAAAATTGTATAGGGTATAAAAAATGGAAAGAAAAGCGGCGTATGCAAATCTTGCCAAATGGTTTGAATATCTCAACGACGACTGCGGCTATGAAAATTGGTCGCAGTATTTAATTTTGAAGCTTGAAAAATTCCCGCTTTCGCGCGGCTTGGACGTGGGCTGTGGCGGCGGTTGGTTTACGCGCGCTTTCGCAAAGCACGGCTATCAAATGACGGGCTTGGATAAATCGGCGGAAATGCTTGACTTCGCGCAGGAAAAAGCCTTGAAAGAGGGCGCGCGTGGGGAATATCTGCTCGGCGATATCACTTGCTTTAAAACGCCCAAGAAATTCGATTTTGTGACGGCGGTTAACGATTGCATTAACTATATTCCCAAACAAAAATTAAACGCGGCTTTTAAAAACGTGTACAACGCGCTTGGCAAAGGGGGCGTATTTCTCTTTGATATTAGTTCCGAGCGAAAATTCCTTGAAAAAATTGCAAATACTGTAAGCGTGGACGATCGGGACGACGTTACGTATATGTCCTTTAACAAGGCGGAAGAGGACGGCGCGACGATGGAGGTTACGCTATTTACAAAGCGCGCGGACGGTGCGTACGAGCGTTTGGACGAAATCCACCGTCAATATAGGTATTCCAAAGCGGAAATCCTCACCGCGTTAGAAAAAACGGGCTTTACCATTCTCGAAGCGGAAGGCTTTTTAGGTGAGGACGAAAACCAAAGCGATAGACTGTGCTTTTTGGCGCAGAAAGGGGGCAAAAAATGAACAACGTATTGCGTACGCTCATCTTCAACGGACAAGTTTCTTTGACGGTGCTTGATGGCACGGAAATCGTCAAAGAGGGCGCAAACTTACATAAGCTTACCCCCGCCGCAAGCTACGTTTTCGGTAAGGCGCTTTGCGTGATGACGTACATGAGCGCTTGCTTAAAAGAGGAAAGCGGGGAAATTTCCCTTTCTTTAAAAGGGAACGGCGCAGGCGGCGAAATTGCCGTTTCGGGCAATAGGGCGCTTCGCATCCGCGGTTATATCGAAAATACCGCTTTAAACGGTTGTGTGGATTGCGAAACGGAACGCTGTGCACTCGGCGACAACGGCTCTCTTACCATCATTCGCGACGACGGCTACAATCGCCCGTTTATCGGCGCGTGCGCCGTGCCCGGCTTTGGCGGGGTGGACGAGGCGTTTGAGGAATATTACCGCATTAGCGAACAGCTCCCCACCCGCATCAAAAGCGGCGTGGTGTTTGACGAAAACAACGAGGTGGATTTTGCGGGCGCTATCGTGTTACAGCCCTTGCCTTTTGCCTCGGACGAAACGCTCGATAAGGTGTACGAGGCGGACTTGGACGAGTTGCTTTCCCTACTCAAAACGCTCGGCGTAGAGGGGATAGCGGAAAAGTTCGATTGCGATAGGCAGGTATGGGACAACCGCAAGGCGACGTATCGTTGCAACTGCTCTAAACACTATCTTTCCCGCGTGCTTGTTTCCTTGGGTGAGGACGCCCTGCGCGAGATTATCCGCGAGGACGGCGCGGCGCGTATTCATTGCCATTATTGCAATACCGACTACGAATTTACAAACGAGGACGCGGATAAAATTTTCGCGCACAAGAAAAAGGATTAAGCCAAAAACGTATGGATAAAACACAGGTACAAAAAATTGATTTAAGCCGCAAACGCTATGCGCATCTTGCGGATAAATATTACAATGAGGGGAACTTCGTTTCCGCTCTGCGTGTGGCGTACCGTGAACTTCAAGAATACGGCGGCGATCCCGACGTTTTCGCTCGTTTTGCGGATATTTATGAGGCGATGGGCTTGCAAGGCTCGGCAATCAATTATTGGTTTAAATTTTTGGATATTGCCGCGGAAGAGGACTTGCCCGATATCTACGAGGGGCTTGCGGCAAACTTCCTTGCTATCGGCAACGAAAATCAATCCGCCTATTATTACAATAAGCTCATCGACGTGGACGATACCCTTTCCGACGATATTAAGTTGGATATTGCGGAAGCCTTTTCCACAAGCAAAAAGGACAAATTCCGCTTTGTTTATCCCCCGCGCCTTGCCGATTATTCCAAGGAAGTATCGGTGGGGACGCGCGCTTTAAAGGCAGGGGACACTACTCGCGCCATCCTTGAATTTGATAAGGTGGAGCAAGGTTCTAAAGAGTTTATCGCCGCCAAAGAAATGCAAGCGGTGGCCTTCCTTTTGGCGGGCGATTCGCAATCCGCCGAGGGCGTGTGTATGGAAGCGCTTATAGAGGACCCCGACGACGTGCGCGTTCTTTCCACTCTTGCCGCCGTGTATATGGAGCAGGGCAGGACGGAGGAAAGTAAACAGCTCGCCGTTTTATTGTCGCAAAAGGAGCTCACCAACCCCGACGATATGTATAAGGTGGCTACGGTCTGTTGTGAAAACGGTATGCACGAAGAGGCGTACGAGCGGTTTAAGCAGATGGACAGCAAGATGCCCTACGATGGCAGAATGCTCTATTTCAAAGGGGTTGCGGCATTTAAAAGCGGATATATAAAGGAAGCGGAAAGCACCTTTGACGAGCTTTGCTCGATATACCCCGACGCGGAGGTGGCGAAGTATTATTTGCGCCAAATTCGCGAATATATCGAAACGTTGGAAAGCGGTTTGGAAATCCCCCCGCCCGAGCTTACGTATTTTTATCACGTGCCCCAAGAGGAGCGCGACGCGCGCTGTACCGCCTTGATGAAGGTAAACAACTGTACGGGCACGGAAGCGCAGCTCTTTGGCTTGCTCGTTTTGCGCGACGGCTATTTGCATTGGTGCTTTGACGAAATGGACGGCGGCGACCACGACTTGCAATATTTGGCGCTCGTAACGGCAAACCACGTACGCGCGGACGAATTTATCCAAGACGTGCTTTTGGATTTTGAAGTAGCGGACGTGTTGAAGATTGAAACGTTGCGTATGCTGTTAGAACGCAACGAGGATGTGGACGTGGGGCTCGTGCTTTGCAATATTTATCAAAAAATTTCCCTCAATCGTATCAAAATCGGCAGAAAGCGCCGTAAGCGGTTCATTGAGGGGTATGCCAAGCTCGCGTCGAAATTTATCGTTATTCGTAGCACCTACCAGCAAAAAATTGCCGCTTGTGCCGAGCTTTTATATCGCGCGTTAGAAAAGCAAAACGCCTTGGATTTGGTGAAGAGCGCGGACGATTGCGCTTGCGCCATTTATTTCTTGACGGGCTTTAAGGAGTTGGGACAAGACGTGCAACGCGTGGCGGCGGCATTCGAGGCGGATTTTTCTAAGGTGCAAGCTATGCTTGCATGCGTATTGGAAAGCCGTGACGAAAAGGAAGAGGAAACCACAGAAGAAAGTGAGGAAAAGATAGATGAAATGGATTGATTTTGACGGATTGTTCGATGAAAAGCTCGCACAATATATGTCGGAAAACAAGAATAAGCACACCGAAAGGGAATGGGAAAACGTTATCCCAAAGCTGTATAAAAAATTCGGGGATACCTTTATTGCAAAAATCGGTTGCACCCCCAAGGAATATTATGCGCGTATGGACAATGCAGAGCTTGTCGCTACGTTAAAGGGACATTTGGAAAACGACGTGCCCGTGCCCGAATTTTTGTGTGCGGAAATTGAAAGCCGAAAGGACGCAACTGCGCTTTTGACTTTGCTCGACACCGAGGACGCGCAAACGGCTTCGTATGCAATCAATCTCATCGGCGACGACGCGCGCGCGTTTACTATATATTTTAATATCCTTACGGAAAATTCGTTTAACGAGGAAATCCGCAGTGATATTTGCGATATTTTACGCTTGCACGCAGACGAAATCAAGACGCAGGCAATCGCAACCTACAAATCGGGGATTGCAACGGAGTACATGTTGGAAATTCTTTCGCGCGTCAAGGCACGCGACGAGGAAGTCTATCAAACCCTCATCAAAGCCTTTTGGAATGCGGACAACAGCGCGCTTACGGCGGGCTATTTGGCGGCATACGGCGACGAAAGGGCGTTGCCCGACTTGTTGCGCAGAATAGAGGATAGAACGATTGGTTTTGTGGAATTTCAAGAATTGAAGTACGCCATCGAAGCGTTGGGCGGCGAATACAAAGAGCCCCGCGATTTCTCGTCGGACAAGGATTATATCGCAGTGGAAGCGGCGTCTGTCCAAGCCGCGTCGGGCGATAGTGGATTGCGAAGTTAAAAAATACGAATAAAGGCAGATTTCCCCGCATATAGTAAACCGTATAAGGTTTGCGTGCGGGGATTTTTTACGTTTGACCGCCGCGCAATCACGATGGGAGGTCGTTGATGGAAAATTACAGCGTTTACGAGGATATTGCAAATCGCACGGGTGGGGATATCTATATCGGCGTGGTAGGGCCCGTGCGGACGGGTAAATCTACGTTTATCAAGCGGTTTATGGAATTGATGGTTTTGCCCCACGCAGAGGAGGGCGCACGCGCCGTGATGATAGACGAATTGCCGCAATCGGCGGCGGGAAAAACGGTGATGACGACGGAGCCGAAGTTCGTGCCGGCTAAGGCGGCGCGCATTTCCGTTTCCAAGGGCGCGGAGGCAAGCGTGCGGCTTGTCGATTGCGTCGGCTTTGCCGTGGAGGGCGCAAACGGCTTCGAGGAAGACGGCTCGCCTCGGCTTGTAAAAACCCCTTGGCAGGACGCGCCTATGCCCTTTGAAACAGCGGCGGCAATCGGCACGGAAAAGGTGATAAAGGAGCATTCTACCATAGGCGTAATGGTTACGACGGACGGGAGCGTAACGGACATTCCGCGCGGCAATTACGTGGCGGCGGAGGAACGTGCCGTCCGTGAATTAAAGGCGCAAGGCAAACCGTTCGTCATCTTGTTAAATTGCCAAAATCCCGACGGACAAACGGAGCTTAAAAATGCGCTCGAAAGCTAATATGAGGCACCCGTGGTCGCGTTGAACGCGGAAACAATGGGGGAAGACGAGGTGATGACGCTTTTGCAAAAGGCACTGTTCGAGTTCCCCGTTTTGCGCATCGACGTACAGCTTCCGAAGTGGTTGCAAGCCTTTCCCGAGGAAAATGCGTTCGTGGCGGCGGCGCTTGGCGCGGTGAAAAACGCCGTGACAAATATCACCCGTATGCGCGATTGCTTTGACTTGGAAAAACTGTTCGACGACGAGGCGGATTATTGCAACCCCGACGAAATTCGTATGGATTTGGGTACGGGCTGCGCGGAAATTACCATCGGCGCAAAAGAGGGGCTGTTCTATCGCGTTTTGGGCGAGGCGTGCGGCGAGGAAATCGGCGACGATTTGGCGCTTATGCAGTATTTGCAGTCCGTTTCGTCTATCAAAAAGAAGTTTGAAATGGTCAAGGACGCACTCGAATGCGCAGAGGAAAACGGCTATGGCATCGTCTATCCAAGCGAGGATGAGTATAGCTTGGAAAAACCCGAGCTTGTCAAAAAAGGGGCGGGCTACGGCGTGAAATTTAAGGCAACGGCGTCGGGTTATCATATCGTTAAGGTCAACGTTACGGGCGCGATTAGCCCGATTATCGGCACGAAGGAGCAAAGCGAGGAGTTCGTTGCGGACACCCTTCGCGCCTATGAGGACGGGCAAGAAAAGGTGTGGGAAACGAATATTTTCGGCAAGTCCTTGCGCGCACTTGTAGGGGACGAATTGTCGGGCAAGAGCAACGCCATGCCCATAGAGTTGCGTAAAAAAATGCGCCGTACGATCACGCGGATTGTCAACGACGGAAAAAATAACCTCATTTGCATTTTGTTTTGACGGGCATGCGTGCGTATGAAAAGGGGGAAAGAGGGGCATACTTTTACAAAATTCCAACGCGGAGGTTTTGTATGAGTAGAGCGACAAAAAGCAAAAAGGATAAAGTGCCGAAAATTACGGAAGCACAGTACGCGGAATATATTTCCGCCTTAAAGACGATAGGCGAACCGCCAAAATCTGCGGATAAAAGCGCGGGGGAAGATAGTACGCTACAAAAAAATGAATAAATCATGACGGGGAGCAAAATAAGCGTGACGCATAAAACGCAAAAACATTGCGGGCGCGCGGCGGATTTGCTCCCCGTTTTTGATATAGGCAAAACTTTTTTGCAAAAAAGTGAAAAATTTTTAAAAAGTGTAAAAAAATAGTTGACAAACGGATTTCTTTTTAGTATTATAATTAAGCTGTTTTGAGTGATGCAGTTTTTAACCGTCGCTTGAAGCGCCCATATCGCGGGGTAGAGCAGCTAGGTAGCTCGTCGGGCTCATAACCCGAAGGTCGAGGGTTCGAATCCTTCCTCCGCAACCAAATGGCGGCGTAGCTTAGTTGGTTAGAGCGTCCGGTTCATACCCGGAAGGTCATAAGTTCGAATCTCATCGCCGCTACCA
>JAFTMQ010000147.1 GCA_017452305.1 Clostridia bacterium
AAGAACACCAACCTGCCCTGCGGCAGTGCGCCCGACGCACAAAAGGAATGCGACAGATACAACGCACTTCTTGAAACGATGAAGCAAGACGTGCAAGTTTTGGGGCTTGGCTCTAACGGGCATATCGGGTTCAACGAACCGAACACCCCCTTTGATTCCGTAACCCACCTTGTTGACCTTACGGAAAACACCATCAAAGACAACTCCCGTTTATTCAACTCTATCGACGAAGTGCCCCGTCAAGCGCTTTCGATGGGTATCAAAAATATCATGCAAGCAAAATCCATTCTTATGGTCGTTTCGGGCAAGAACAAAGCCGAGGCAGTACGCGGTATGGTAAAGGGTGAGGTTACCCCTGCGCTCCCCGCTTCCGTGCTTCAACTTCACCCCTTCGTCACGATTATTTGCGACAAGGACGCAGCAAGCTTGCTTTGATAAGCGCACTTAACAACTTGATTAAGTAGGCTAAACAAAAAAGCCACGAACCGCGGCAGGTAAAATTGCCGCGGTTTTTTGTGTATTTTTGATGAAAATTTACTACAATATAAAATAATACGCGGATTTTTTTTATAAAACAATTGATTTTATAGAAATTTTATGCTAAAATTAAAATGCGGTATTATGGGGAAATGTTTTCAAAAACTGCAACTAAAAATTTAAAATAACAAAGCAATAAATCAAATGATTTTCCCTTGGAGGTAAATATGAAATTCTTTAAAAAATTGGCAATCGCTTGCCTTACCCTCACGATGTTTGCAGGTCTTGCTACCTTCGCGGCTTGCGGCGGCGATAACAACAACGCAAATGGCAACAATTCCAACTCGGAACAGCCCGCGCAAACGGAAGGCTTTAAGTTTAAAATTGTAAAAGCGGACGGAACGCCTGCGGTTGGCTACGTGGTACAGCTTTGCAAATCCACCTGCATTTTTAGTGAGCCTGCAAATGAAAACGGGGAAATTACCTTTGGCGGCGGCGAAGGCGAAATCGCATACGATATTCACGTATGGAGCGCACTTCCCCAAAACGGCGGTGCGGAAGTAGAATTTACGGGCGCAACCCAAACCCCTGCGGCTTACAGCGACGACGTGATTACCTTAACCCTCAAAAACTAATCCCCCTACTCTGCATAGGCGCAGAGAATAATGGAGAATTTTATGAAATTATTTAAAAAACTCGCAATCCTCACCACGGCGTTCCTTTTAAGCTTGGGCTTAGGCGTCGCCGCGGCTTGCGACAACAACCAAAACGATACGTCAAACGGCGGCTCGGGCAATACGGATATTTCCGCGCCCGACGGCTCCGACACGGGCTCTAATTCGGGCAGCTCCGATACCGAAAGCCCTGCGGAATACGTTTATCGTGTAAAGGTACGTAACGCGGGCGGCTACGGCTTTAAAAACGTGACCGTCAACCTTTTAAACGGCGACGAAATCATCGCGACGGAAACCACGCACGACACGGGCTACGCCTATTTTAGCGGCGTGGAAATCGGCAATTATTCCGTACAGGTCGAAGGACAGCCCAACGGCTATGCCGCGCAAGAGGACGCGCATACTATCGCGCTTGCGGGCACGGACGTTGATTTACTCCTCACCCCCACGGGCATTTTAGAGGGCGACGCGCCGAGCGGCACGCGCTATAAGCTCGGGGACGTTATCTACGATTTCACGGCGACGACGGTGGAAGAAGAAGCATTCACCCTTTCCAAAATTTTGGAAGAAAAACAGCTTGTCGTCATCAACTTTTGGGCGACTTGGTGCGGGCCTTGTAAAGCGGAATTCCCTGCGATGAGCAACGCACTCGTGGCATACGAGGATTACGTGAGCTGTATCGCCGTAAGTACGACGGACTCCAAAAACCAAATTACGTCCGACAGTATTTATACGAGTAATAAGCACGCCATCAACTTCGGCGCGGCGGGCGCAGGCGGCTTGCAAACCTTGTTCGGCGCGGGTACAGTCGTTCCGCAGACGATTATGATTGACCGCTACGGCGTCGTCGTATTCTCGCATAGCGGCTCGATGACGGAAGCGCACGATTGGACGATCCGTTTCGATAAATTCCTCGGTGAGGATTATGAGCCCTACGTTTGGGCGAATGCCGAAATTATAGAAGGCGGCGGTGGCGAAGAAAGCGGCCCGAGCTTGGTAGAGCCCAACGTGGACGCGCCCAAGCTTGAACACATTTCCGAATATTTCAACCCCACGGGCGGATTTGATTTCCGTTGGCAAAAAGCGGGCGTTGTCGAGGGCGATGAGGGCTACGATAAGTATAATTGGCCTTGGCTGCCCGACGAAGAAGTGGAACAAATCCCCACGGGCGAAACGGACGAGGACGGCAACCCCATTACGCAGTCCGTCACCCGCAAATTTATCCGCCCTGCCAACCGCTACGTACACAACTCCTATGCGGTTTTGTACACCGAATACACCCCCACGGCGGCAGGCGAAACGCTTACCTTTGATTATAAATTGGGCACGGAAAATAGCGACGTCCTCTTTGTCGTTATCGACGGCGTGCCCGTAAAGCAAATTTCCGGCGATAGATTGGCTTGGCAGACCTGCTATACCTACGTATTCCAAGAATTCGAGGTAGGCAAATCGCACGAAATCGTCTTCCTTTACCAAAAGGACAGCGAAACGACGGTCAACGAAGACGTCGTTCAGCTTGCGAATTTACAAGTCATCAACCAAAACGAAATTCCTGCCGACGCAGGCGACAACGCGCACGTATTCCGCAACGCGGCGAACGTGCTCGCCGAGGGCGAAGCGGCGAAAAAATCGCAATACGTTAACTACGTGGACGTTGCCCTCAACGAAACAGATAACTACTATCACGTCGATACGAACGGCAACGGCATTGGCGAGGACGACGAGCCTATTCTGTTTGCCAACCTACTCCTCACCTCCCCTTGGCACAGCTCGTTGAGCGCGTGGTTACTTGCTTACTACAACTACTTCATCATCGAGGGCGCGAACTTCGCGTCCGTAGTGGAAGACTTCGCTTGGGAAGCAAACCAACCGACGGATATGTACGGCTACACGCCCGTCACCAAGGAATTGCAAGAGGTGTTAGACCTTATGACGGAATACGCAACGCCGCCCGCCGATTATCCCAAGAATTGGTCGGGTCCCCACCACGATAAAGAGTGGTTGGAGCTTTGCGTGTATTACGAGCATTACGGTGACGAGCCTTATGCAGATCCCATGAAAGGCATTACCTTCACCGCCGCAATCGAGCTGATCGAAAGCACGGAAAATGAAAAGGTTGCCAACGCCATCGACGTGCCCTACTCTATCAATCCGCGTGGCTTTAAGTACAAATTCACCGCGGAAAAATCGGGCATTTACCGCATCTATTCGGACGGCGAAACAGACCCGTACGTGTTCGTTTTTAATGAAAATCGTGAATTTTTCAAGGATTACAACGACAAGCTTTTCATTGATTCTTGGGTGGAAAACGGCGAAGAAAAATTCGATTTCAACTTTGATTTCCGTATGGAAATGCAGGCGGGCGAGACGTGGTATTTCCTCTGCGCGAACTATTCGCCCGAGGATTTGACGGACTACGACGTATATATCGAATACGCTGGCACGGAATACGCCTACCTTGAACACGCGGCTTCCTATTGGTCGCAAAACCTTACGACGGGCAAGCTGTTCATTGGCGACGCTATCGATTACGCATATTCCGACGTAGCACAAGGCGGCGACGGATATTTCCATAAAGTCAACGAGGACGGCACGCTCGGTAGCGTTATCTATTTGAGTATGAACCTGCCCACCTACCTTTACAACACCGATTTCCATTCCATACTTGAATCTTGGAAGCTTCGCGACAAGGACGGGAAGTGGATTATCGGCGAATGGGAAGGCAACGAAGCGGAAAGGCCTTTCTACTTCAACGGCACGGACTACACCGCGACCATGTACCGTTATTGGCTAGCGTCTATGCAAAACGAGGGTGAATTGAACGGTTTTGTTGCCGTCGATAAAGCGCTCTACGATATTTTGCAATATTTGAAAGAGCCGAACGATCCCGACAACACGTGGCTCATGATGTGCTATTACATCGAAACCATCTCTTGCGAAAACGCTTAAATCCCTCTTTCCGCCTTCACGGCGGATGATAAACAACATGGAGTATAACTTATGTTAAAATGGAAAAAAGTTTTACAACTCACTCTCGCATTTTTATGCGTGGGCACAGCCGCTTTTGCGCTTGCGTGCGACAACGAAACGCCGATAAACAGCGACACGCAATCCAACACGTCGAGTGATTTGAATACGGACAGCGAAAGCAACACGGACAGTGATACGGGTAGCAGCGATACGGAAAGCGACACAGGCGATTCGTCTTCGGACAGCGAGTCGAGCGGCGGGGATATTGACAGCCCTTGCGACCACGTATGGACTATGGGCGGCATTTACGAATCCCCCACTTGCACGAACGTAGGCAAGCGCCTTTACGTATGCGAATTGGATCCCGACCACACCGAGCTGCGCGACATCGGCTATGAACACGAATGGAGCGAATGGACGTTCAACACCGAGCCTACCTGTACGGAAAGCGGTGAAAAGGTCCGCCACTGTTTAAATTGCGAGGACGTAACGGAAACCGCACCCGTTGCCGCTTGGGGACACAAGCTTGACAACGGCGTTTGCACACGTTGCGAATACGGCCCCGTCTATCCCGACGCGCCCGATAAAATCAATTATCGCAAGCCGACGGCAACTACACCCGATATGGGCGTTGATCCCTACGTTCGTTTCCATCTCAACGAGGGCTATTACGAATTCACGATTGGCAGTACGGGCGTACTTTGGGTGGATTGTAACGTACCGAGTGCAGGGCAATACGCGCTGTATTCCACCAATTCGCCTGCGGGTACGAAAGCAACGGACCACGGCTCGAACACCTTTTGGATTGACGAAGCAAACGGCGCGGCGGCGCGTTCCCTTTCCGATGGGAATTTCTATGCGTCCCTCAATGTTTCCGAGACCTTTTGGCACGATGGCTATTGCCATATTTTCGCATTCCGCGGCACACCCGACACGGTAGTGCAAGTGCGTTTCGTGCGTATAGAAGACGCACAGCAAAGCGCGCAATACGCGACGGAAACCGTTTACCCCCATCAAATTAACGGCAAGGCAAAGGACAGCGTGAGCGGTATGCAAATCACCGTTGTTCCCTATACTTCCAAATATTACTTTGACGAAACGAGCGGCTATTACCGTATGGGCACACCCGAAGCCCCCGGCGAAATCATTTATATGGCAATCACGAAAAAGGCTACGCGTATCAACGACGCGCTCGCTTTTGCCGATTTGGCGACCTTGGGCGTAGGCTATACCTTCCACCACCACAACGACGTGGACGGCACGAAGGTGTATAGAGATTACGCTTGGTTCCTTTGCAATTACGGCGGCATCGGCAAGACGTCAGAAGCGGGCAGAGATTTTATCCCCAACGAGGGCGATCCCAACGCGCTTTGTTAAG
The DNA here is from genome assembly GCA_017452305.1 of Clostridia bacterium. Classification (GTDB taxonomy): domain Bacteria; phylum Bacillota; class Clostridia; order Christensenellales; family Borkfalkiaceae; genus Scatosoma. The sequence goes on from JAFTMQ010000147.1 coordinate 5,500, forward strand.
AAAATTACGTCAACAACGACGGCGTATATCCCGTAACGCCCGAATTAAAGGAATTCCTCGAACTGTACGTTTCGTTGAATACCCCCGTTAGCTTACAAGGGGAAACCAACCCCGCCACTTTGGCAAACGCTTGGTTGGCGGCTTGCTATTACTACAAGGGCGTACCCATGGGCGAAGAGAGTAATCCCGTCCCTACCACCCCTTCCACCTTTAAGGCGACGACAAAAGAGCTGGAATATACCTACTATGCAATGTTCGCCGACGCGGAAGCGACGGAAGCGCGCACTTACACCGCAACCATCACCAACACAAACGCGTTCATTTACTTCGACGGCA
>JAFTMQ010000148.1 GCA_017452305.1 Clostridia bacterium
ATATATGCGGCTACCCCCATAGCTTGCCTCTTTATCCCCCTTTCGAACAAGTGTATAAAACCGCAAATAACCCCACCCATGTACGCGTTGAATAGGCTATTTTTCGACAAAAACACCCCGTCGCCCAATCGGCAACGGGGTGTTGTTCCTTTTATATAAATCGTGGATAATTTTAAATTTTAGGTAAGCCGTCCAAGCCTTTTTGCAATTCCGCTTGGGTGGGGATATAATCGCTCATCTTGCCGTCGTGGAATTTTTCATAGCTCATCATATCAAAGTAGCCCGTGCCCGTCAAGCCGAACAAAATCGTCTTTTGCTCGCCCGTTTCTTTGCACTTTAACGCCTCGTCCATCGCAACGCGAATGGCGTGTGCCGATTCGGGCGCGGGCAAAATGCCCTCGACGCGCGCAAATTGCTCTGCCGCCGCAAACACTTCCGTTTGCTTGACCGAGCGCGCTTGCATCAAGCCCTCGTCGTAGAGCTGGGAAAGGGTAGAGGTCATGCCGTGATAGCGAAGTCCGCCTGCGTGGCTTGCCGCAGGGATAAAGCCCGAGCCGAGCGTGTACATCTTTTGCAGGGGACAAACCTTGCCCGTATCGCAATAATCATAGACGTACTTACCGCGCGTCAAGGTGGGGCAAGAGGAAGGCTCGACGGCGATAAATTGATAATCCGCCTTGCCTTGCAATTTTTCCGCCATAAAGGGGGCAATCAAGCCGCCGAGGTTGCTTCCGCCACCCGCGCAACCGATGATAATATCCGCCTTTTCGCCGTATTTATCAAGGGCGGTTTTGCTTTCAAGGCCGATCACCGATTGATGTAACAGAACTTGGTTGAGCACGCTGCCGAGCGCGTAACGATAGCCATCGAGCTTGCTTGCCGTTTCCACCGCCTCGGAAATCGCACAGCCAAGACTGCCCGACGTGCCGGGGAATTCCTCTAAAATTTTCCTGCCGATCTCCGTTGTTGTCGAGGGGGAAGGGGTTACGTTCGCGCCGTAGGTACGCATCACCTCGCGGCGGAAGGGCTTTTGCTCGTACGAGCATTTCACCATAAACACCTTGCAATCCAGCCCAAAGTAGGCGCACGCCATCGAAAGGGCTGTGCCCCATTGTCCCGCGCCCGTTTCCGTCGTAACGCCCTTTAAGCCTTGCTGTTTGGCATAGTACGCTTGCGCGATAGCCGAGTTTAATTTGTGGCTGCCGCTCGTATTGTTGCCCTCGAATTTATAATAGATTTTGGCGGGCGTGCCGAGCGCTTTTTCCAAGCAATAGGCGCGAATGAGGGGGGCAGGTCTGTACATTTTATAAAAATCAATGATTTCCTGCGGAATGTCGATAAAAGGGGTGCTATCGTCCAACTCTTGCTTGGCAAGCTCGGCGCAGAACACCTGTTCCATATCCGCCTGCGTCATCGGTTGAAAGGTTGTCGGATGCAAAAGCGGCGCGGGCTTGTTGGGCCTAAACGCGCGCAGGTTTAACCACTGCTTGGGCAGTTCCGTCTCTTCTAAATATATTTTATACGGTATTTCTTTTTTCATATTCTCTCACTCCCACAAGCAGTAGTTAGGATTATTCTATCATATATTTCGATTATAGTCAAACATTTAAACAATAAAACAAATAAAAATACCGCCTTTCCTACGAAAAACGGTCATTTTTTTATAAACGGAATGGCTTACGCGCTCAATCGAGCACTTCGCATTGACACATACGCATAGTTTGCAGGGCGGCGAGGTGATTTTCGTTGGTCGTGCCCGCGCACAGCTTTGCGTTTACCTTGACGGTCAAGGCAGGGAATTTCGCTTTCAAAATTAAGGCGTTGGACACCACGCAAATGTCCGTGCAAGTGCCGACAAGCTCCACCTCGTCGTAAGCGGAAAGCATATCCCAACCGAGATAACCAAAAGTAGGCTTATCCAAAATCACCGCGTTGCGTTTTTCAAGCGCGGATAAAATTTCAGGGACGATTTGCCAACCGTCCGTGTTTTTAATGCAGTGCGCGACGGGCAATTTCTTCCCCTCGGGCGAGGAAAGGTAATCTTCGCAGTGCGTATCGCGCGTAGCGATAATATCCCCGTCAAAGTCTGCGATATATTCCGCAATCGGCTTGACGATAGCCTGCGCGTCCGCATTGGCAAGCGCGGCATCTACAAAATCGTTTTGCATATCAATTACGATAAGTGCTTTTCTTTTCATTTCTATAAAACCTCTATACCATGTACGCGTTGAATATATCCAAAGCAGAAACCGCACGCCCAAACCTTTGCTAATTTTATTAAGGAATGGACGGTTGGTAGTAAGACAAAGTCAAGGCGTTGCCTTGCATGTGCGCGTTGAAATGATTTTACGCAAAAATCAAAGTTCCAAATAATCAAACATACCGCCCGTTTCCAAATCCTTCCAAGAAAGGGTGTTGTCCTCAAACACGATATAGGAATGGGGGGTATCTTCCTTAGGCAACGCCACCGAGCCGCAGTTGAGATAGATTGCGCCGTTCTCCATTTCTTGATTGCAAGGGGAATGGAAATGTCCGTTCAACAGCAAATCGCCTTTTTGCAAAAGGGGCGGATTTTCTACGTTAAATAAATGCCCGTGCGTAAGGAAAAGCTTGCGCCCATTCCCTTCTAAAAGGGCATAATCCGCCATCATGGGGAATTCAAGCACCATTTGGTCAACCTCGCTGTCGCAATTTCCGCGCACGCAAAGAAGCTTGTCCTTGATGGCGTTTAGCATCGCAAACACTTTCTTGGGCGAATAATCGTCGGGAAAATCGTTGCGGGGGCCGTGATAGAGCAAATCGCCAAGCAAAACAAGCTTATCCGCGCCCTCGTTTTCAAATTCTTCTAAAAGCCGCGCGCACCAATACGCCGAGCCGTGTATATCCGAGGCAATCAATATTTTCATAAAAGTCTCCTTATGAAAAGCTCGATTTCCGAGCGAGGAAACCGAGCGCAGAATTTTAATTAAAAGATAAATTTAACGATGTCGAATTGTTCGGGCAAAGCGCCGCTGCTTTCGTACAATTCCGCGTGCTGTTTAAGCAAGGTGGGCAATTCTTCCTCGCGATAGCTGCGGAAAGGAAATTCTGCAAAGCTCACCGCCTTGTTCGCAAGGATATTGATTGCCGTCGAAACGTATTCGCGGCTTTCGGTGATGCCCTTGATGGTTACGTTATTTTTCATCGCGTATTCCAAATTGACCTGCAAGCTCTTACTCATAAGAGAACAGAACGCCACGTAAGAATCGCGCTTGACAAGGGGGAACATAATGGCAGGATCGCAACGATTGGCATACGCAAGGTACACCGCGCCGTCCGCAAGCTTGCCGCCCGTGATGCTCAGTACGTTGTGTTTCAAGGTATCGTCGTTAGGGTAGGTGTAATAAATACCGCTCTTTTTCGCACGCGCCAAACGCTCCGCGTTGTTGTCCGCAAGAATGGGCACAGCGCGATGATAAATGAGGATTTGACACAAAATATTGCCGTATAAGCCGCCGCCGAGCACGAGGATATGCTGCCCCGCCTCGATGTGCATTTCTTCTACGACGTGTTCCGCCAAAGCCACGGCGTCAATCAAAAAGGCCGCCTCGTCGGATACGGAGGAGGGCAAGGGATAGACGTCGTTAATGCCCGCCAAAACGAAGTCGCGGTAAAAACCGTCCACCGTTTCGCCTGCAATACGCAGTCCGTCGGGTGCAAGCTCGTCTTCCGTTACGCCGCCAAGGTAAATGCGATCGCCTTTATGAATAAAGGAATTTTCGTCCGCTTCCGTAACTTGGCCGATGGCAAATCTGCCAGGGATAAAGGGGGCTTTGACCTTAAAGGAACCGTTATAAACGGCTACGTCCGTTTCGGAAACCAAAGCTTTGGTGATTTTCACCTTCACCTTATCGTCGGAACGCTTCAAATCGGGCGCGGTTACGCGTTGTATATTGTGTGGATAAGCTAATTGCCAAACCTTCATAATAAAAAGACACCTATTCCGTATGGGATATTGACGAAAAAGAGCCTCGTCGCACACGGATAAAACAAGTATATCTTATTTTTAGCGATTTTGCAAGTATTTTTTATAAATTCGCGTTAAAAACAGTTGACGAGGGCAAAAAAAAGGGTTATAATTGGTAGGCATAAAGAAAAAAACGAACAGCGAGGTGAAAATAATGAAAGCTGATATCCATCCCAAATATCACGAAGTAACTGTAACTTGCGCTTGTGGAGCTACTTTCAAGACGGGCACGACGAAAGAAGGCGACGTTCTCAAAGTAGATATTTGCAGCAATTGCCATCCTTTCTTCACGGGCAAGCACAAGTTGGTTGATACCGGTGGACGTGTCGATAAGTTCAAAAAGAGATATGGTCTTTAATTGGTAAAACGGGGCTTTAAGACGGTTATTGTCTTAAAGCCTTCTTCTTTTTTTAAAACGACGAATATACTTCGCAATACTTTGACGGGCTGTGGCAACTTTCAGTCACGTACGTTTAAGTACGCTCCTTCAAGTTTTCCGCGCCCTTCGCGTCTTGCTTGCGTCTTGCTCCGTTTTCCCGTTCTTTGTCGGGCGGCGTAAATTCCAAGCCACCATTCAGCATTCCGCATTCAGCATTTGCGAAAAGCTTTTATTAGGAACGAACAATGAAAAACAAACAACAAAACAAAAAAACCTCTATCGGCGGGCAAGCCGTCATGGAAGGGGTTATGATGCGCAGCAAATGCTCGATGGCGACCGCTGTGCGTGATCCCCAAGGTGAAATACAAATCGAAAGCGAGCGTCTTACCCCGCCCGAAAAGCAAAAAAAATTCCTGCGTTTACCCTTTGTGCGCGGCGTAGTCAATTTTATTTCCTCGCTCACGGACGGAAACCGCATTTTATTGCGTAGCGCGGAGGTGCAGGAAGAAGATCCCAAGGACGACGAAACGGCAGTCAAACCCGACAAAAAAGGGGACGGCTTTATGGGCACGATAGCGACGATTATCGGCGTTGTGTTGGCGCTTGGGCTATTCATCGTCTTGCCTTCCTTTTTGACGGGCTTACTTCCTAAAAAATATTTCGATCCGACAAGCGGCGGTTGGACGGGCTTGTATTTCAACCTCGTCGAGGGCGGAATACGCTTGCTCATATTCTTGGCGTATATTCTGCTCATTTCGCTAATTCCCACCCTGCGCCGCGTGTTTATGTATCACGGTGCGGAGCATAAAACGATTACTTGCCACGAAAAAGGGGAAGAATTGACGGTAGAGAACGTTAAAAAATGTTCGCGCGTGCACGATAGATGCGGAACGACCTTTTTATTCCTCGTCGTCTTTATTAGCGTGCTTGTTTTTTCCGTCGTCAACGTCTTGTTGGCGAGATTAAACTTATACAACCTCGTCGAGAACGAGCTTGTCAACAAGCTCATTCGTATCGGCGTCAAAATTCTGCTTTTGCCCTTTATCGCGTCCCTTTCTTACGAGGTGCTGCGCTTACTTTCCAAAACGAAAAGCAAGTTTTTCCTCATCTTCAAATTCCCCGGTCTTTTATTGCAGCGTTTGACCACGCGCGAGCCGTCGGACGATATGATCGAGTGCGCGATTGCCGCGTTCACCACCGTCTTGAAAATGGACGAAGATCCAAGCATTCCTTGCCGCTCGTTCGCGACTGTCGGGAAGATGAGCGATTTGCTCAAAGCCACCCAAAAACGCTTTGCGGACAACGGCATTGACGAGGAAGAGGCAGAGTGGATTTTCGCGCTCACGTTGGATATCAAAAAGAGCGCGCTTGCCTCGTCCGACCGTATCTTGAAAATGGCGCAAGCCAAGCAAATCGTCCGCATAGCGGACGAACGCCTTACGGGCAGACCCCTTTGGTATATCATCGGCGACGCGGATTTTTGCGGCTATAAAATCAAGGTAGATGAGCGCGTACTTATCCCTCGCCCCGAAACGGAAGACCTCGTGATGTTGGCGGTTTCGATGGCGAAAGAGGGACAAAAAATCCTCGATTTATGCACGGGCAGCGGCGCGATTGCCATTGCCACGACAAAGGAATTGCAAAAGAAAAATATTCGCGTAGAAATCACGGCGTCGGATATTAGCGAGGACGCGTTGACGCTCGCCAAAGAGAACGCGGAAGCAAACGGCGCGGAAGTCAAATTCCTGCAATCCGACCTCTTTGCCCGCTTGGACGGCGAATACGACCTCGTTATTTCCAACCCGCCTTATATCCCTACGGCAACCGTGCAGACCTTGCAACGCGAGGTGCGCGATTTCGAGCCGCATTTGGCGTTGGACGGCGGCGAGGACGGCTTGGATATCTACCGCAGAATAGCCGAGCAAGCGCAAACACATATCCGTGCGGGCGGTTCGCTTTTGATGGAAGTAGGCGAGGGCGAGGCGGCGGACGTTGCCAAGCTCTTCCCGCAAAAATCTATGATTGCCAAAGATTTCAACGGCGTGGATAGATACGTAAAAATTACTTTTTAAACGTTTTACACCCGATTTTAGGGCGTAATTTCAAACAAGGAAAATTGCTATGTTTACAAAGCTTGACGAATTGAAAAAACGCTACGATTTTTTATCCGAAAAACTCGCGGATAACGAAGTCATCGCGGACATGGGTACTTGGCAGAAGTATTCTAAGGAGCAATCCGACCTCACGGAAACGGTGGAAAAATACGTCGAATATTTGGACACGGAAAGACAAATGAAGGACGCGTTTGAGCTGTCGGAAACGGAAACGGACGGCGAAATGAAGAAAATGCTTCTCGACGAGGGGTACGAGTGCAAAGCCCGCCTTGCCGAAATTAAGGAAGAATTAAAAATTTTGCTTCTTCCCAAGGACAAAAACGACGAAAGAAGCTGTATTTTGGAAGTCCGCGCGGGTACGGGCGGCGAGGAAGCTGCGCTGTTTGCCGCGGAGCTTTGCCGTATGTATCTCAACTATTGCGCCAACCACCGTTTAAAGGTCGAGGAAATGGACATCAACGCTACCGAGCTTGGCGGCGTAAAGGAAGCGATATACAACGTAACGGGCAAAGGCGCGTACAAATTATTGAAGTACGAAAGCGGCGTTCATCGCGTTCAACGCGTACCTGCTACCGAGACACAGGGCAGAATCCACACTTCGGCGGCTACCGTAGCCGTCCTTCCCGAGGCGGAAGAAGTCGAGGTGGAAATCAACGATAAGGATATCCGTATCGACATTTTCCATTCGGGTGGCGCAGGCGGTCAAAACGTCAACAAAGTGGCGTCGGCGGTGCGTATCACCCACTTCCCGACGGGCATTGTCGTCACCTGCCAAGACGAACGCTCGCAGCTTAAAAACAAGGAGCGCGCGTTTAAGGTCTTGCGTTCGCGCGTGTATGATTTTTATAACGGACAGAGCGCGAAAGCGCGCGAAGATAGCCGCCGCAGTATGGTCGGCTCGGGGGATAGAAGCGAACGAATCCGCACCTACAACTTCCCGCAAAGCCGCGTTACCGACCACCGTATCGGTTTAAGTCAATATAATTTAGACGCGTTCATGACGGGGGATATCGACAGCATGGTGCAGGCGTTGGCTATCGCGGACAGAGAGGCGCTTCTCGCCTCCTCCCAAGAGTAAAACGACGTATATACTTCGCATTTCTACGTTGCTGCTCCGTGCGGCTTGGTCACGTACGATTTGTACGCTCCCTGCGCCGTACTCACAGCGCCTTGAACTGCTCGCATCTGCGCCGTTTTACAAGGCTAAGCCTTGACCTAATCTTACTACTTGCCGCCCGTTCTTATACAAGGCATATCTATTGTGCAAGCTTGCGGTTGATTATAAGTTTTTATAATTTATAAATATCAGCAATAATTCAGCATTCAGCATTCCGCATTAAAAACCGCTCCGCAAACAAAGCGCGGAGCAGTTTTTTCAATCAAAGCAATCGACAAAATAAATTAAAGATATACTTTTATTCACTTCCGTCGATTATTTTTATAAAAACGACGTGTTTGCGGTTGCTTTATTTCAAAAAAAATAGTACAATATTAACGTTAAAAAAATTACCTATGGAGAAAATCAGATGAAGAACAGAGTAGCGCAAAGAATGTCCACCTTGTCCCCGTCCTTGACGCTTGCCATTTCCGCAAAGGCGAAGGCAATGAAGGCGGCGGGCGAAAGCGTGGTATCCTTCGGCGTTGGCGAGCCCGATTTTAACACCCCCGAACACATCGTCGAGGCGGCGAAAATCGCGCTGGATAACGGACAGACGAAATATACCCCCTCGTCGGGGCTTTTGCCTTTACGCAAGGCGATTTGCGAGAAATTTAAAAAGGACAACGGCTTGGATTACGAGCCCTCGCAAATCATCGTTTCCAACGGCGCAAAGCATTCCATTTTCAACGTTTGCTATGCGGTTTTGGACGCAGGCGACGAGGTTATCATTCCCGCGCCGTATTGGCTCACCTACCCCGAAGTGGTTAAGGTTTGCGGCGCAACTCCCGTGTATATCGACTGCAAAAAAGAAAACAAATTCAAGTTCACCGCAGAGGAATTGAAAGCGGCAATCACGCCCAAGACGAAAATGCTTATCTTCAATTCCCCGTCCAACCCTACGGGCGCGGTTTATACGGAAGAGGAAGTCCGCGCAATCGCAAAGGTTTGTGAAGAAGCGGAAATCTTCGTCCTTTCGGACGAAATCTACGAAAAGCTTTGCTATAACGGCGTAAAACCCTTCTCTATTGCGGCTTGCAGTGAGAAGATGAAAGACCTCACTATCACCGTCAACGGCGTTTCCAAAACGTATGCGATGACGGGCTGGCGTGTGGGTTATCTCGCCGCGCCCAAGGACGTAGCCAAGGCAATCGACTCTTTCCAAAGCCACGCAACGTCCAACGCTTGCTCTATTTCGCAGGCGGCGACGTTAGAAGCGCTCGCGTCTTCCGAGGAAGAAGTGCAAGCAATGGTGGACGTATTTGACGAGCGCAGAGCCAAGCTCCTTGCCCTCATCGATGAAATCGACGGCGTGAGCGCAGTAGAGCCCGACGGTGCGTTCTACGTTATGCTTGTGGTCGGCGACTTGTACGGCAAGAGCTATCACGGCAAAACGATTAACAATTCGGTAGAATTTGCCGACGTACTTTTGGATGCGGAAAAGGTGGCAACCGTCCCCGGCGTATCCTTTGGCGCGGACGATTGCTTGCGCCTTTCCTATTCTTTGTCCGAAGCGGACATTGAAGAGGGCTTGGCAAGAATTAAGCGTTTTGTAGAAGCGCTTGTATAAGTGTAATAAAAACGAAAAATAGGCAAGGCGAGGGCTTGTCCCTCGCTTTTTTCATAGAAAAAAAGGGAAAAACAGTTTTATGGACAAAAAAATGGAAAAAAGTTTGTAAAAACGCAAAAAATTTTTCAAAAAGGTCTTGAAATTGTTGATAAAATTTGCTAAACTATAATAAACCGAGAGGAAATCCCTTTCGAGAGAAAAAAGAACGAGAAAAATCTGGGAGGATTTTATTATGATTAAAGTTATTTACGGTGCGAAAGGTACAGGCAAGACGAAGATGATGATCGACGCAGCAAACGCAGCCGTTGAAAATGCAAAAGGGCACTTGATTTTCATCACCGACAGCAAGCGCGGTATGTACGATTTGGAACGTGAAGTTCGTTTCATCGACACGAGTGAATACGATATCGCAGGCGAAGCGGCGCTCTGCGGCTTTATTAAGGGTGTTATCGCAGGCAACAACGATAACGAATACGTTTTCATCGACGGCGTTGTTCGTATCGCGGGTAAGCCCGTACAAGAAATGGCGGCGTTCTTCTATATGCTTGAAAAAGTATCCAAAACGAACGGCGTAACCATCACCGTTTCCGTTTCCGCGGCGAAAGAGGAATTGCCCGATTTCGTTTCTAAATACATCTAAATTAAAATAGGCTAAAACCGTTGTGGAGATAGCCGAACGGTTCATCCGTTCGGCTATTTTCTCAATATGGCGAAAAATAGAGAAAAAAATCAAAACACGCAAGCAAAAACGAGGTAGCCGATTCGGCTGCCCGCTTAGCGCGTTAAAAAACGAAAAGGAATCCCCAAGCATAGCTTTGGGCGACTTGAAAATAAAGGGCAGGTGAAAAAAATGCAATTTATCAGTACGAGAGGGGGCGAAAAGGTATCGGGTGCGCAAGCGATTGTGCAAGGCTTGGCGAAGAACGGCGGTTTGTTCGTTCCCGAAACTTTCCCTACAATCACGCACGAAGAAATTTTGGCGATGGAGGATATGTCTTATCCCGAACGCGCCGCGTTTGTGTTGGGCAAATATCTTAACGAGGAGCTCGGCGCGGATTTTCTTTTAGAAAGTTGCGAAAAAGCATATGCGAATTTTGAGGGCAGGGACCCCGTTCCGCTCGTCAAGGTGGACGGCGAATCGGGCTTGTACGTCTTGGAGCTTTTCCACGGCCCGACCTGCGCGTTCAAGGATATGGCGCTCACCCTTTTGCCTTATCTTTTGAAAAAGAGCTGTGAAGTAACGGGGATTAAAGAGGATATTTTAATTCTTGCGGCGACGAGCGGCGATACGGGCAAGGCGGCGCTTGAAGGTTTCCGTGACGTAAAAGGCACGAAGGTGGCGGTATTCTTCCCCGACGAGGGCGTGGCGAAAATGCAACGCCTGCAAATGTGCACACAGCACGGCGACAACGTCATCGTCGCGTCGGTTGAGGGCAACTTCGACGATTGCCAACGCGGCGTAAAAAAATTGTTCGCGGACGAAGCGTTTAACGCAGAGCTTGCCAAAAAGGGCGTGCGTTTATCGAGCGCGAACTCCATCAACTTCGGCAGACTTGCTCCGCAAATCGCCTATTATTTCTCGGCGTACGTCGATTTGATTTCTTCCCGTCAAATTCAAATGGGGGACGCTATCGACTTCGTTGTGCCTACGGGCAACTTCGGCGATATTCTTGCGGGTTGGTACGCAAAACAAATGGGCTTGCCCGTTAGAAAACTCGTTTGCGCGTCCAATAGAAACAAGGTACTTGCCGACTTCTTTAAGAAGGGCGTTTACGACGTGAAACGTGATTTCCACCGTACCATGTCCCCGTCCATGGACATTTTGGTGTCCTCGAACTTGGAACGCTTGCTCTTTGAAATTAGCGGCAGAAACGCAAAGCTCACCGCAGAGCGTATGCAAGAGCTTACCGAAAAGAAAGAGTATTCGATTACGGCGGAAGAAAAGGAAAAATTAGACCAAGACTTCTTTGCGGGCTTCGCGCGTGAGGACGATACCGTCGAGGCGATGTACGAAATTTTCGACGAATTCGGCTATGCGATGGATACGCATACGGGCGTTGCGCTTGCCGTGTATATGCAGTGGAAGGAACGCCTTTACAAAATCGACAAAACGGACAAAACGCCGATTGTCGTACTTTCGACGGCGAACCCTTATAAATTCCCGCAGGACGTTTTATACGCCCTTTCGGGCAATGACGTCAAGGACAGCTTCAAGGGCATTAAACGCTTGCAATTATTGACGGCGATGAAGCCGCCCAAGTGTTTGATGGAATTGCGTTACCGCGTGCCCCGCTTCAAAATCAAGGTAAAAAACAACTTGAAAGAGATGGCGGAAGTGGTGTTGCGCCTTGCCGACGGCGAAATTATCCCCGAACCCGAGCAAAAGTCGTAACGGATAGGGGAAATTGCAGCTTTTTTGATAGATAGGTGATAAACTCCGCTTTTTCTCGTGAAGAAAAGGGATAAGATAGGGGTGGACGTTGCTTTTTTCGTGACGGAATGATATACTAATTTTGCGTTTTGATGCGCGAGGTATGCGAGGGGAGTATGTTTGGTTACGTGCGTACGGACGTTCCGTATTTATATATCAAGGACGATAGGCTGTACAAGGCGATGTACTGCGGCGTATGCAAGGGAATTGCGCAGGTTGCAGGACATTCGGCGCGTATGGGGCTTTCCTACGACGTCACCTTTCTTTCCGTGATTATGCATAATATCCGCGGCGAGGACGTAAAGATAGAAAAACAGCATTGCTTAACCCACTGTATTCGCGTCAAGGATATGGCGGAGGTGGACGAGCTTACAAGACGGCTCGGCGCGCTGAACACCTTGCTCGTGTACTATAAGTACACGGACGATATTGCCGACGGCGACCACGGTAGAGGCAAACGACTTTGGTTTAAGCAAGGCTTTAAGCGGGTAAGTAAAGCATATCCCGAAATCGCGCGTATCGTCAAGGACAACCTTGCCCGTCAAGAGCAGGTGGAAAAAAACAAAACGGACAGCTTGGATAGGTCGGCGGACGCCACGGCGGAAATGCTTGCCGAGTTTTCCGATTACGCCTTAGAGGACAAGGCTACGCAAGCCACGCGCAACCTCTTTTACGCGCTCGGCAAATGGATTTACCTTATCGACGCGTTGGACGATTACGATAAGGATATCAAAAAAGGGGCATACAATCCCTTCTATCTTGCCTACAAGGCGGAAAATAAAGCCGCATTGCTTGCAGGCGAACACGGCGAGGACGTGCGCTATGCCTTCCACGCGCTTTTCTATGACATTCGCGAATGTCTATCGCAAATCACCTTCCATTTCAACCGTGATTTGCAGGACAATATTTTGCTTCGCGGCTTACCTGCGACGACCAAGCAAATTATGGAAAACTGCAATTGCAAGGGAAAGCGGTGCAAACGGGATAAAAATCCCCAAATGAAAGACACTAAATAAGACAAAATATTCGGCGAAACACGCCGATGGGAGAATAGAATGAAAGAATTTTACGAACTTCTCGGTCTGACCGAAAGCGCGACGGATGAGGAAATCACCGCGCGCTATGAAGAGCTGCGCGACAAGTGCAGAGAAGATAGATGGTTGGACGGGGAAGCCGGCAACGAAGCGGCAAGAATGCTTACCAAGCTTGAAGTCGCGTACAAAGAAATTATGTCCGCGCGCAAAGAAACGAGCCAAAATACCGAGGGCAAGGACGCCTTTGAAGAGGTGGCGGAGCTTCTTCGCCAAGGCAAAATTTCCGAGGCGCAAACCTTGCTTGACAACTTTAACGAGCGCGGCGCGGAATGGCACTATATGCAGGCGGTTGTTTATTATAAGAAGAATTGGACGAACGACTCTAAAAAGCAGCTCGAAATCGCCATTCAAATGGACCCCGACAATGCGAAATATCGTTCCGCTTACGGAAAATTGAACGCAAAAAAGGACTATAATCAGCAATCCGCACACCAGCAAACCGCCGAATCGCAAAACCCTTATACCGGCGACGCAGGCGACGAGCAAATGGGCGGCGGAAACGTTTGCTCCGATTGTTTAAGCTGTTGTTACAGCGTCCTTTGTGTAAATTGTTTGTTTAATTGCTGTTGCGGTTGCCGTTAATCGGTAGGTAGGTTTATCACTCAAAGCTATGCGGAAGATTACCTCGTACGAAATCGCGCTTGCCGGTCTTTCCTGCGCTTTAGCCACGGCGCTTTTGACGGTAGGCGTCTATACCGAGATACTGCTTTTGACGGCGTATCTCGTCGCGTCCATTGCGTTGATGCTGCCCTTATCCAAACAGAGTTGGTGGGGGTACGTTCTTTCGTATTTGGCAACCTGCATACTTACCTTTATTTTCACCTCTTGGAAGTTTTGGGATTTGTTGCCCTTTATTATGTTCTTCGGGCTGCACCCGCTTATGAACGAATTACAGCTAAAATTCAAAATCAACCGTTGGCTTGCCTTTGGTGTCAAAGCGCTTTGGTTTGACGGCGCGGCGTATCTAATTTGGCGGTTTATTTTCGGTATGACCACCACAATTACCTTTTTGGATAAGTATATGGTATGGATTATTTTGATTTTTGGCACGGCGTTCTTCCTTTTATACGACTTCGTCGCGTTTAAGTGGCGGGGGATTATCAATCGATTGGTGAAACGGATTTCTAAAAAATAATATTGTACGCGTAAAAACTGTTACCTCAAAAATTTCGGGAAGAATAAGGGGGAGGAAATAAGTTTTATGATAGAGAAAAATGATATAATTTGCGCCGTGACGGATGCTATCGGCTCAAACGGTGAAGGCATCATCAGGCACGAAGGAATTACTTTTTTCGTGCCTGCTTGCTTACCGGGCGAAAAAGTGAGCTTTCGCGTGCTCAAAGTCAAAGGGAATATCGGCTATGGCAAGGTCGAGGAAATTCTCACGCCCGCCGAGGAGCGCGTCCGCGAAAAATGCCCCGTATTTTTAAAGTGCGGGGGGTGTTGTTTGCAACATTTGGAGTATAGCGCACAGCTTGCCCATAAGGCAACCGTCGTCAAGGACGCGTTACGCAAAATCGGCGGCATTCATATGAATGTGCCCAACGCCGTCCGCAGTGATTCGCCGTATGGCTATCGCAATAAATTGCAAATCCCCGTCGGCGTGGATAGGGACGGGCAAACCGTCATCGGCTTTTATGCCGAGCACAGCCACAGAATTATCCCTATCAAGTCCTGCGCAATCCACCCCGAGTGGGCGGAAAAACTCATTGCCATCGTCAAAAGATATATGACGGAATGCGCGGTGAAGGGCTACGACGAGGAAAAGAAGACGGGCGCAATCCGCCATATCGTCGCACGCGAAATCGGCAAAAAATTCATCATCACCCTTGTTACGGCAAAGCGGAATTTGCCCAACTTGCCCTTCCTTATCGGCTTGTTGCAGGAAGCCTTCCATGCCGTTACGCTCTATTTGAATTTTAACGATACGGACACGAACGTAATCTTCGGAAATGAGTTTCAACTCGTACATGGTATGGGCTTTTTCGAGGGGGAGGAGCAGGGGATACGCTACGAGGCAGGGCCGATTACCTTCTTACAGGTCAACGAAAACGTGCGTACCAAGCTGTATAAGGACGCGTTAAAGACGGTGAGTGCGGACGGCGACGAGGTGGTTGTTGACGCCTATTCGGGCGGCGGCTTGCTCACGGCGATGATTGCCAAAAAAGTAAAGCGCGTGTACGGGATAGAGCTCGAAGAAGAGGCTTCTCGCTGTGCGGACAGCTTAAAAGAGAAAAACGGCTTGGAAAATATGACGAATATTTGCGGCTACGTCGAGGAAAAATTGCCTGCGGTGCTCGAAAAAGAAAAGGGTGAAAAACTGCGCCTTATTCTCGATCCGCCTAGGGCAGGTATCGCGCGAAGCGTTTTGCACGCCCTTTTACAAAGCGGTATTCCCAAGCTTACTTTGATAAGCTGTAACCCCGCAACCCTCGCAAGAGATTTGGGCATATTGACGGGTAGTTTGATAGAAAACGAAAACGGAGAGCTTATCAAAAACCCCGCCTACACCGCGGACGGCTTGCAAAATTATTACGTTATCGAGCATATCCAACCGTATGATATGTTTCCACAAACCAAACACGTGGAAACGCTCGTGTGCCTTGCTCGCAAGGCATAGAAAACAGAAACCGCACCCCTGCGCCGTGCTTGCACGAGCGCAGTGGTGAGATTATTTTTTAGACGTTGCAGCACAACGGAAACGAGAGTTGCAGTGTGTTTGAAGTTCGCCGTCGGCGGGAGACGAACATACATTCCCTTATAAAGGGAATATATTTCCCTCAAACCAAAAACGTCGAAAGTGTCTTATGTCTGACGAGAAAATGAGCAAAAATCGGCTCAAAATGGGCAAAATTAAGCCGTTTCGAGCGAAACTCGAAACTTCAATTTACATCTGTTTGGTATAACATATCGAAGAAAATCCAAGGAGACTTTCTATGCTATTAATGTCAGATACTAATATTGAGCAATTTATTCCAATATTTGCGAATACGGGAGTTTCAGTTGCTTTTCTTGTTCCTACACCTACTGGCTACGGAAAATCTATTATGGACGCAACTGTACCCGTCCGTGAATTGTTAAGAAATGCAGACATACATAATTATGAAACTCAAAATCAGGGGCCAGAGAATAAAATATTGATTCCAAGTTATTTTGTGCATCCCGACAAGTTGCAAGAAACCGTTGCTTCTTTATATCGTCCTCTGACTAAAAAAGGCGACCCAAGAATATGGTTCAGCAAGTTAACACACTATTGTGAAGCCTGCAATTTATTGGCACTTGTTGTCGTGGAAAGAAAAATATTTGTAATCAATCTTTCAAATCCTTCCATTACAGAGTCGCTTTTCAAAAAAGAATTTGTTTATGATGTTTTGATGGAATCTGTATACCAGAACAATTTAATTGCGAGAGAGTTGCTACACAAAATTCAACTCATACATAATCAAGGTTTTATTCCATCAGTTACTCGTGGTGACCCGGGCGTGGGGGATACTCTTGAACACGCATTAGGTATTTCAAGAAATAATG
>JAFTMQ010000149.1 GCA_017452305.1 Clostridia bacterium
CTTATCGACAGTATCGAACGTGCGTCCGTTTTGATTCGCGGTGAGAAAAACAGCTTTATTCAATTTGATATTAAAATGAATAAAATTATCATTACCGCCAACTCGGAGTTGGGTAAGGTAGAAGAAACCGTCGGTGCGGATTTGGACGGTAAAGAGTTGAAAATTGCCATGAACGGCAAGTACGTTTTGGACGCGGTGAAGGCGTTGAACGAAGAAAACGTTTTGTTATCCTTCAACACCTCTATTTCCCCTTTCACGTTAGAGAACGTGGAAGACAACCGTTGTCAATACTTGGTGTTGCCCGTTAGAACTTCGCAACAAGGTTAAGTTTTAAACATATCCCGACTATTTTTTTTAAAAGTCGGCGGTAAGCGGCGTAAAAAAAGCGTTTTAACGCCCTTTTTTCCAAAGAAAAAGCCTTGAAAATACGGAAAAGAAAGAAAAAAGCGGGCAAAATTACTTGACGGCGTTTATCAAAGTAATGTATAATGGTGAAGTTATCGTGGGGTAGCCCGCGGCACAAGTAGAAAAAGAAAAAAATAAAAACCTAATTAGGAGAAAAATTATGAAAAGAACCTATCAACCCAAAAAGAGACAGAAGAGCAAAGTACACGGTTTCCGTAAGAGAATGGCAACGACCGCAGGCAGAAAGGTTTTAAAGAGACGTAGAGCAAAGGGCAGAAAGAGACTTACCCACTAATCTATTCATTACAATTAAAACATAAAAAAGATAAATTCCTTTCCTTTTTATAAGGGGAGGAATTACCCTTTTTTTGTAGGGGGGTATATC
Organism: Clostridia bacterium; assembly: GCA_017452305.1. Classification (GTDB taxonomy): domain Bacteria; phylum Bacillota; class Clostridia; order Christensenellales; family Borkfalkiaceae; genus Scatosoma. The sequence continues at coordinate 791 of JAFTMQ010000149.1, forward strand.
ACCAAATTCGGTGAGTTTTTTTGCATAGAAAACTATAAAAAATCCATTTTGGCGGTATCACCTAAAAATAAAAAAAACACTCTCCATTTTAAATAAAATGAAGTATTTTAGATTAAAAAAACAGACGGATTTTGGGCGGCTATTTCATAAAGGGAAACGGGCGTTTTCCCCCTCTTTGACCTTAGTATATCGTCCGTCGGAAAAAATGACGATGGGGATTTCCGTAGGAAAAAAACACGGAAAGAGTGTGGTGCGAAACCGCATTAAGAGATTGCTCCGTGAAGCATTCCGCGCTACACAGCCGAAAATGTCGGGTGTTTATAGTATCGTTTTAATCCCCAAAGTGAGTGAAAAATACGAGTATAAAACGTTTGAGCAGCATTTACAATGGATGATCCAAAAAGAAAAACTGTAAAAATGAATTTTACGCCGCTTTTTTGCGAAAATTGGAAGTATCTCCGCAAAAAAGTGTTTCTTCCGTTTGGAAAAATTGTGTGTATGCGTATGATACGCTTTTATCAAAAGTATATTTCTAAACATACCTGCTTATATCGTCCAAGCTGTTCGCAATATACGTTGGAATGTATCAATAACAACGGCGTGATTATCGGGATATGTCTTGGTATATGGCGGATTTTAAGGTGTAATCCCTTTTCTAAAGGCGGTTACGATCCCGCCCCTATCCCTTACTTTAAAAAAAGGTGGCTTTTATAACGGAATTCCGTTTATTTATCCTGCAAGGATAAGGGCTAAAAAATATACAGCGGAAGTATTCCGCAAAAGGTAAATAATGGAATTGTTTAATTTATTAAGTGTACCCATCGGTATTTTTACGGAAAGCTATACCGTGGATATCAACTTCATAGGTAAATTCATCGGCGTTCTGTGTAGCGCGGTGGGTGTTGGTTTCGGTATCATCCTTTTCTCGTTGGTATTGAAGGTTATCACCCTCCCCTTCGACGTTATGCAAAGAATTACCATGCGCAAGCAAAACATTAAAATGAAAGAAAATCAAGAGCGCATGGAAAAATTGCAAAAGCAGTATGCAAACGATAAAGAGGCATACAACCAAAAGGTTATGGAAATGTATAAAGAGAACGGCATGTCTATGTTCTCTTCCTGTTTGCCCATGATTTTGTCGATGGTTATCTTCTTTATTGCAATCGCTGCGTTTAACTCTTATTCCGCTTATGCAAACGTAGAAAACTATAATCAACTTGTCGCTGCGTATAACAGCGCGATTATCCGCGAAATTGCGGACGTAAAGGAAGAAAACGTTTCCTTGACGGACGTGCGTGTAAAAACGGAAAAGGACGAAAACGACCAAGACGTCGTAACGGCTTATTACTTTATCTATACGGTAGAAGATAAGGCGGCAAACGGAAAGCCTTTATTCTTCACCGCAACGTATGAAGAAGATAATCTTGACCTCGTTTCCTTTAATGAAACGGAGCCTTTGAAGAGTGTTCGTTATAAACTTGACGCGGAAAACAATAAGGTTGCGATTGAAAACAAGGATATTGCAGTTTTCTTACAGCACGATTTAAACGCATTCTATAAAGCGCAAGCGGAAAACCACGTAACCTACACTTCCGCGGAAAAGAAAGCGATTAAGGAAGAGGCGGGCAGATACGAAAAATCCTATTTAATCAACGACGAAAAAATTGCGGCGGGTAAAGACGGACATTTCAAAGACGTCTATGCGGCAATCGAGCAAATTAAAACGGATTTACAAACTGCCAACCCCGACGAAACGGAAGATAATTTGTGGGCTTTGGCGTACAAAAACTACTTTGAAAGCATTGCGCAAACGGAAGTTGTGGCGGCATACAACGGCACGGGCGATTACAGCGGCGTTGCAAACAACACCAAATTCCTTTGGATTAAAAACGTTTGGGTAACGGACGCTATGTACAAAAACCCCGTTCTTGAATACAAGGACTTTGAAACGGCGATTGCGACCAAGAGCGGCTGTTCTTGCACGACGTCGAATAAAGCGGCGCAAATTAGCGCATATCAAAAGGACGGCTATAATAAGGTTACCGCAAAGCTTAGTAAGCAAAAAGACCAATTCAACGGTTACTTTGTCTTGATTGCGCTTTCTATCGGTACGATTTTGTTACAGCAATTCGTTTCGATGCGCGCACAAAAAGAACAGCAGAAATATTCGTCTGTGGACGGACAGGGTGCAGGTCAACAAAAAATGATGATGATTGTGATGACGGGTATGTTCGCAATCTTCTCATTCATGTACAGCTCGGCATTCTCGATATATCTTATCGTGAGCAACGTCTTCTCGTTAGGCTCTACGCTTCTTATCAATAAAATCGTAGATAAGGCGGCGGAAAGCAAGGACGCAAAAGCGGCGGAAAAGAAGTTTAACGAACGCTACGGCGGCAGAGTTGCGGCGGCTCGTTCGGCAGGCCAACAAGCGGCAAGAGACAAGAAAAATAAAAAGACCGGCAATAACGCAAACGGAAAAAACAAAAAATAAAAAGTGAGATAACAGCCCCCATAAACACAATATCACACGGGGGTGAGGAGTAGAAAAATGAATTACACGGAATTTACGGGTAAGACGGTGAAGGATGCGATTGAAAAAGGGTTGAAGGAGTTAGGCATCACCGAAGAACAAGCAGACGTTCGCGTTTTGGACGAAGGTAAGAAAAAGTTGTTTAAATCCATACCTGCCCGCGTGGAAATCGCTATTTTGGACAACCAAACGCAAGAAAATACGAAAGAAAATTCCGCTTGCGTATGCGAAGAAACTGCGAAAAACGGCGCGACGGACGGCGAAAGAACGGTTGTGTTCTTGGAAGGCTTATTCAAGCTTTTGAATATCAACGCTTGCACCGAACTTGTAGCGGAAGGCGAAAAGGTTGAAATCAACGTAACGGCGGCAAACACGACGGCGATTATCGGTAAGCACGGCGCTATGCTCGACGCAATTCAAACGCTTGCAGGCGCGGTTGCAAACACGGGCAGAGACGATTATAAGCGCGTTGTGGTGGATTGCGAAAACTATCGCGAAAACCGCGAGGCTACCTTAAACAAGCTTTCGGAAAATCTTGCGCAAAAAGCAATTCGCTTGGGTAAGAAAATCCAACTTGAACCGATGAATCCTTACGAAAGACGCATTATCCACGCGGCTCTTTCCGAACGTGAGGGCGTTTCGACGGTGAGCGAAGGCAAAGAGCCTAACCGTTATATCGTTATCGTTCCCGACAATTTGGAAGACCCCGACGCTCCTGCAATCCCTGCGAGAAACGAGCGTGATAGAAGGGATAGACGAGACCGCGGTTATAACCGTGGCGGCAGAGGCAGAAATGATCGTGGTAGAGGTAGAAACGACCGCGGCCACAAGAAGCCTTACGGCGATAGAAAGCCCTCTTCCTCCGGCTCGGCAACGGGCGGCACGTCCTTGAAGGTTGACAGCGATTTCTTCGGTATCTTCCTTGGCAACAGCAACAGCGACAATGAATAAAACAAAAAGCTCCGTTTTATACGGAGCTTTTTTGATATAAAAATTTTTTTAAAGCTTTAATTTTCGGACGGCTAAAAAGAGGGGCGCGCCGAGCGCATATACCCATACCGCTTCCGTGAGCGCAATCGAGCCTGCGTAGGTTAAATAAGCAATCCAAGCGGAAGGAAAGCCCTCTCCCCCACCGCATAAAAACACGATAATTAAGGGGATAATCGCCGCGTTAAAGAGTACGGTAGGAAGTCCGCCTAAAATGATTTTCAAGGGGATATTTTTAATAAATCTACCTACCAGGTACGCGACGAACGCCGCAAGTAGGGTGGCAAGCGAGCCGATAAACACGTCGTAAAGAAAGAAGGGCGACGCTATATTTGAGAGCATACACCCCACCCAAAGCGCAGGGATTGCCTCGGGGTAAAGAAGGGCTAAAATACAAAGCGCCTCTGCAGGTCGGATTTGCAAAGGACCGAAAGCAAAGGGCGCGAACACATACGTCAACGCTACGTACAGCGCGGCAATAATGCCCGCGCGGCAAAGGCGTTTGGTAATGTTATTATTCTTCATTTTTTCACCTCGGTTTTTTTAGTAAGGCGGTTGCCTTGGGAAGTGTTTTCCGAAAACCTTCCGTTCGTTTGATATTATAGCACTTTTTTGGCGCGGCTGTCAATAAAATTACGCGTTTTTTAAGGAAGAATTTTGGCTTCCTCTATCCCAAAGCAGGGCGGCAATGGCGTCGGAAATGATTTCCGACATCGTATAGACAAGGTTAAGACGAGTAGTGTTTAAAAGTCCGTAATTATTTAAGGACTTTTCCGCCACAATCCCCATAATCGAAATATCCCCTATCGCGCCGAGCTTTTTATTTGCGCCCGCGCCCGGCAAAAGCGGGGTGGGGTTGACGCGAATAACGCCGATGTCCCCCTTGTCGCCCACGGCGGCGTCAATGGCGAGAATTTGACTGTCCGCGTGCGTTTCCTTTAAAAAGGTACGCATATACGTGATTTCCTTAGCGGTAACGGGCGCGGCGAGCGTGCCGTAGATAAACGCGCCAAGCCCCTGCGTTTTGTATTGTAGCATAGAGCCGGTAATCGGCCCCAAGCTATCCCCGATGGCGAGGTCGCTACCCACGCAAACAACAACGGGCGGACGGCGCTTGCGTTCTGCGTTTTTCAGTGCCAAAATTGCGCGTGAATCCGTACATGGGTGGGGTGTTTTGTGGTTTTTAACCTCTGCTTTGCTTGTTAAAAGTTGGTCGGTTGCCATAGTAATTCCGTCTTTGGCGAGCTTATTAAAGATATGAAAAGCGTACTCCACGTGCGGTTGCTCCTTTGCGTGATTTTTCCGCGCAATCGTCGGTGTGCGCGCCTAAAAAGTATTGCCGAAAAAGATAGGTTATAAACGCGGAAAATCGAGAAAAAAGCGGGGTTAGGGGTTGTAAAAATCCTTTTAATAAGGTATAATATAGGAAGAAAAAGTGAAAGGAGTGCAAAAATGATGATTTCCGCAACGATAAATTGTCTTTTAGCGGCGACGTGGTCGAACTACCTCGTCGATATCGTCATTTTGCTTTTTATCGCGGGCTTAACAATTTTGTGTGCAAAACGCGGTTTTGTGGAGTGCGTGTTCGATTTTGCGTCCACCCTACTTTCCTTTTTTATTGCCATTCTTTTGGCGCGGCTTGTCATTTTTATCACGGGCGGACTGTTCGGGTTTGAGAAATGGTTAGGCGGTGCGTTTGCAAAAACCTTCGTTAAAGCGGACGGATTTAACGCGGTGATTTCCGCCGATGGCGCGAAAGACGCGTTAATGGACAAAAACGTGGCAGGCGTTATTGCCAACCTCGCCGTGCAGTGGTTTGCGAAAGGTAAGGTGGCGAGCGGGACGACGATAGCCGCGTTGCTTGGGAATATTACAGCCAAATTATTTACCTTGCTTATGCTGAGCGTCATTCTTTTTGTTGTGGCGAAGGTGTTGCTGTATTTGACCAAAAAGCTTTTAACGGGCATTATCGAGCGCATCACCCTCTTGGACGCGGCGAATACAGCGATTGGTGCGGCGGTTGGTTTTTCGCAAGCGCTTTTGATTGTCGGCGCGGTGTTGGCAATTTTCGCCGTTATTCCGTCTCCGCCTATTGACAATTACCTTTCAAACTGCCTATTCTTGGGTTGGATGTACGAATACAACCCCGTCATTGCCTTGCTTGGTTTGCTTATTTAGTTTTCTTATTACAAATTTTAACCGTCAACCTTAAACCGTCCTCAAAAAGATCGTAAAAAATAATACAAAATCCCACTCGAAAACGGGCGGGATTTTATATTTTTATGCAGTTTTTTATGAATACTGTGCATAAACAAGATGTGTATAACTGTGGATAACTTTTACCGATTTTTAAAAACAAACTTTTGTTTGTGGATAAAAGTAACATTTTACAGAATTTTTACGATAATTATTCACATTTCTACAAAAAAATCGGCAGGATAAAAAAGTTATCCACGAAAAAATAGGCAAATCAAACTGCTTAACTATTCGGGAAATATACACGGTTATCCACAGAAAATATGGGGTTTTGGCGGGGTAAAGCGCGGGAAGTCTTGAAAATAAAAAAATGGCTTTAAGCTGTTTTGCCTAACTTATCCACAATTTAAACACGGGTAAGGTGGACAACCTCTATTTATCCACATTTATACACAAACAGCGCGAAAAAGGGGTAAAAATCCCCTTCCATTTGGAAGCTTGTGGAAATATTCGACGGCGTGCGACAAAGTTCGACAGTGGTTAATTTTTTTGAATGTGGATAATTTTGAGGGTGTGCATAACTTTTCAAAAACCCAAAACCTGCGGGCGGTGTGCGCGGAGCGTTTCGTTTTTATAAAAGATGAAAGTTAGCGGACGTTTTGGAAATGGACGTCCACTTCCGCAACGGTGTTTTGCAGAAGCGTTGCCTCGTGCTTGGAAAAAGCGGGGTTGCCCGTCTTGCGGTATCTATCACGCAAACTAAAAACGTCGCAATCGAGGGCGCGCGTCTTTTCAAACAAAGCGAGGATTTCGCCTGCAAGCTTCTTTTGCGCGGCGGAAAATGCGCCCGTCGGCACGTTGCCAGCGTCCTTCACGTTTTGTGTGGGACGAGCTTTGGCATAATCGAGCAGACCCGCGGTGAGCGTGAGGTGGATTTTTAGGCTTGCCATACCGTTTTTAGCGACTTTTAGCTTAATTTTCGGCGCGTTTTGCTTTATCGACAAGGAACAAGGGGTTTGTGTGTCGGGAGTTGTGACCGAATAGGGGGCAAGGCGGAGTTTATTCAACACGGCATTCGCGGCGAAGGTTTCCTCGGGGGTGAGCTCGCCCACCTTTTTTCCGCGTTTAAAAAGGGCGGTTTCCCCTGCGCTAAAAACGGGCTTATTTTGTGCGGAGCTTGTGCCGCCTTGTTTTTGTCCGCCGCTTTGCCCACCTTGTTCCTCGCCTTTGGATTGTCCGCTCTGTTCATCCGAGCCGCTTTGCTCGCTTTGGTTTGGGGGTGTTTCTACCTTGGGGGCGGTTTCGCCGTTCGGTTCTTGTTGATTTTGTAGCTTGACGATGGGAAGCATACCGCAGGCATTGTCCGCATAATAGCCCATCGCGAAGGTGTGCAAGGTGGACATGAATACGGAGCCCACCCGCTCCGCGTGCGGGGAAAGCACCTTTTCAATCGCGGCAGAGGACGCGTCATCTACAAGCGCAGTGGCGTTGAGTAGGTCGGAAGCGTTGTCATTGCAGGCGGCGACGAGGCAGTTGTCGCTTAAATATTCATCCATTAAAAAATAATCAAGGGCGTCGAACACGTTTTGCTTGACCGTCTCTTGACCGAGTAAAATCAAGTTGCAAAAAACGAGCTTTGGATACCAACCTGTTTTGGCGTTGATGTCCTCGAACGCTTCCGCAATCGTCTTACCGCGGCTTACGATTTGCACGGCGTTGGTCGCTTGTCCTTGGTCGGACGATTTAGGAATGGCAATTTGCGAGCTAACGATAAAAGCTTCTTCGTCGCGGTCAATCCCCACGGCGAGGACAATGGCGGTTTTTTGAATATCAATAAGGCCAAAGTCGGTTGTGAAAAAGAGAAAAACAAAGAAAATTGTGATTAAGACAAAATAACGGACGGTGTTTCTGTTGTGTGTTTTTTGCATAAATCATACTCCTTTCCGTGAGGATTTTTTGACCTTATTATCCTCTTTCTCTAAATTCAACGCGTACATGGTGCCCTCATTTTGTAATTTTTGTCCGTTTTTAGTTTTTTTTGGTAAACATAGAGTAAAAAGGGGCAGAAGGTTTGCAAATAGCCAAAATACGGGCGCAAGCTTTCCGCTAATAAGGGAATAAATTGCGTTGTAGTGCCGATTTGTAAAGAGGACGAATATCAACAAAGCAAAATTTAAAAGTGCGGCGGTGAGGGTTTTGCGTTCCGTTTTGCATATCGCGCAAATAGAATACGTAACGTATTGCAAGGGTAAACACGTATAAAAAAGGAGCACCACGGAGAGAAAATACACGAAGAGCAAGTCTATTCTGCCGACGACGGAAAGAGCGGGGAAATATTGTCCGATTTTCGTGAAGGCGTAATGTTCCCGTCTCGCAAGCGAGCCGAACAAAGCGTAAAAAACGGCAAGAAAAAATAGGGTGAGCAGTGCGCCGCAGCCATAGCCCGACACGATTTTCACGCCGTCGTTTTCTTCATAGCGTAAATTCGCGATGAGGGGTAAGAGCAATACAGCGTCGGAAAAATGCGGCGTGGTGCGGCTAAACGCGGTGAGGGACTTGGAAAGCTTTGTTCCAAAAAAGGGAAGCAAGTGGGAAAAGTCCGTTTCCGTAATTGCCATAAAAGACAGCGCAAGGAAGGGAATTAAAAATAAAAACAGGCATAAATCGGCGCACCGTCCGACGGCTTTTATCCCTTTCGTGCAGACAAAAGCGGAAAATAGAAAGAATACGCCGAACGAAAAAAGGGTGGGCGCGGTGTCAAAATAGGTGGCATAGACGAATTTTTCCGCGTCGAGCAAAGGCAGGACGGCGGCAAGAAAAAAGTAGAGTGCGTACAGCGCGTAGATGGGATATATCATTTTACCGAGTGCGGATTTTAGCCGTTCAAGCAATGGGGATTTAGATTTTGACGCGGCGTAAAGCACCCCCAAAATGACGAGAATTTGGATAAGGAAATGCAGGACGGCAGGAAGAAGTAAGTCCCCGCCCGCGTGTTTTGCTAAAATGGACGGCACTTCCAAAAGCTTGCCTGCGGGCAGCAAAAACGCCGCCGCAAACGCGATTTGTCGGGCGTTGATCTCTCTGTTTTTTAAAAGAGGTTTGGGGACAGGTTTGGTGGGTAAAAAGTGGGATATTTGCATAATCATTCCTCGTAATTTAGGCTATTTTAGCACTAACGCGCGCGTGCAAGGCTTAGTTTTGTACGGTCTTGCTATTTTTTATTAGGCGGTTACTTATTTAATTTTTTATTTCAACGCGCACATGGTACCCTCATTTTTGTGTTTTTTGGGTGCGAAGCCGCGTTTTATTACCCGAATTTAAAAAGACGGGGCGTTTGTTTAACGAAAACATATTATATTTCACGAAGTTGTCGCGTAAATCTGTTGCAATCAACGGGGAAAACGGGGCAAGAAGCGGCGTGCCGAAGGCGTCTGCCGAGATGAGATAATATAGTAAAAATGCGATAAATAGGACGATGCCGAACGGGCCGATACTGCCTGCGACGAGTAAAAATAGCCAACGCAAAATACTGCCCGTTTCCACAAAATTCGGCACGGTGTAAAGGCAAATACCCGAAAAGGCAACGATAATAATGGCGGGCGTGGAAAGAAAACCTGCGGAAACCGCCGTTTCGCCAAGCACCAACGCGCCGACGACGGAAAGGGACATGCCGACGTACTTGGGCATACGGATACTTGCCTCTTTTAAAATTTCTAAAAGCAATAAAACGACGAACATTTCAAGGCTCGGCGATAGGGGTAGGTTGCGGATACTGCTTGCAATCGTCAAGGTTAAGCCAAGCGGCAAAAGCTGCATTTTGAAAAGCTGCGTAGAAACGTAAAACGCGGGCAAGAGTATGGCGACGAGCAAGGCAATACAGCGTAAAAGACGGGTTACGGTTGCCATAAACGGCGAAACGAAATAGTCCTCACTGCTTTGCAAATCTTCCGTTAAGATATACGGCAAAGTGAGTGCGATGGGCGAGCCGTCCACCAAAATACCGATGCGCCCCTCGCTAAGCTTGGCGGCGAAGAGGTCGGGTTTTTCCGTTGTGCCGACGGTATGGAAAACCGAACGCTTGCGCGGGGAAAGAATCGCCGCGATGTAGGACGAATCGGCAACGTTGTCGATTTGTATTTCATTGAGCTTGTTTTTAATTTGTGTTTTCAAATCTTCGTCCGCAACGCCGTCTAACCAACAAAGGGTGACGGCGGTGTAAGATTGTTTACCCACACGCAAGGTTTCCATGCGTAAATTGGGGGTTTTTAACCGCTTGCGGAGTAAGGACATGTTTACCTTTACGTCTTCGATAAAACCCTCGCGCGGGCCTTTCACCGTCACGTCGGTGGGCGGTTCCATAACGGCGCGGACGGGCAAAAATTTTGCGCCGACGATAAAACCCGTATCCACACCGTCGACAAGCAGTAGGCTGTTTCCGTCCAAGATTTCCATTTGTCCGTCTTGAAAAGAAGTGATAGTTTTAAGCTCGGGGAATAAAAGGGTGGTTTTGATAAGCTCGGCGATATCGGTGTCCTCGAGCGGATTTTTCGGGACGCTTTGCTTTTTATTTGCGTTGCCGTCATTATCCTTTTGGGATGTAGATTTTTTGTTAATCTCGTACATGGTACGCCCATTTTGCATATTTATCGGCAAATTAAGATGGGAAAGCGGACGTGCGACAAGCTCGCCAAGCAGTTCTTTATTCACGACGCCATCGGCGTATGCAATAAGGCAAGCGATGCCGTTTTCCGTTTTGAAGGAATAATAGAGAATATCCTCGGACGGAAGAAGCTTTTGTAGGGTGGCTTGGTTGTCTTGTAAGCTTTTAGATAAAGTATTCACGCAAATAGGGTGTGCTTACGCGGTGAAAAGTATGCGAAAAAAGGGCGGATAGGGATTTTGCGGGGCGGTTGCTCTTGACAATCGGCGCGCGGTTTGCTATACTTAAAGAAACTTGAAATAGCGGAAGAACGCAAGAGGTGGCGAATGGGCGAAATTATCCTGCTCGGCGAATACGAGGTTTTAGAAGATATGATGATGGACGGTTTAAAAATCGTCCAAGATACCCGTCTTTATCGGTTCACGTCCGATTCCGTGCTGTTATCCCGTTTTGCAAAAGCGAAAAAAGGGGATAACGTCGCGGATTTTTGCGCGGGGAGCGGAATTGTTGCCTTTCATTTTTACGCGTTAAACAAGCAAACGCAGGGCTTGAAATTCACCTTGTTTGAATTGCAAGAGGAATTGTCGGCGCTGTCCAAAAAGACGGCGATTTATAACGGATTTGAAAATTTTGCGTTTGAGCAAGGACGGTTGCAGGATATTAAAAAGGAATATAACGAAAAATTTTCGTTGGTGCTTTGCAATCCGCCCTACGAGAAAGGCGGGTTTGACAACGATGAGTATGCAAAAGCTATTTGCCGCAAGGAAATCACAATCAATTTAAAGGAAATTGCGCGTGCGGCGGCGTACGCCCTCAAATTCGGCGGCAGACTTTGCATGCTACACCGTGCGGATCGGCTTGCCGAGGTGTGCTATACCCTGCACGAGGTTGGGATTGAGGTGAAAAAAATTCAATTCGTGGGGGGCAGGTGCGGATCGAAGCCCTATTTGGTGATGATTGAGGGTGTGAAAGGCGGTAAGCCCTGCAACGAAATTTTGCCGACGATTTGGAATAGTTAAAGGGATAAAAGGAGTAAAATATGGTTAGTTTTGTGGCGACGCCGATAGGGAATTTAAAGGATATTACCTTGCGTGCGTTGGAAACGTTGAAAGAGGCGGACGTGATCTTTTGTGAGGATACTCGCCATACGATAAAATTATTGAACGCGTACGAGATTAAAAAGCCCCTCTACGCGTGCCATAAATTCAATGAAAGAGAGGCCGCGGAAAAAATTCTTGCCGCCGCACAGCACGGGGAAAAGGTTGCTGTGGTATCCGACGCGGGTACACCCGTGGTTTCCGACCCCGGCAATATTGTTTGCCAAGTTTTGCGTGAAGCGGGCGAGCCTTACACACTTATTCCCGGTGCGTGCGCGTTCGTGGCGGCGCTTGTTTTGTCGGCTTTGCCGGCGGATCGCTTTGCGTTTATCGGCTTTTTGCCCGAAAAAAAGAGCGAGAAAATCGCCGTGTTGGAAAAATATAAGGACAGTGATTTGACGTTGGCGTTCCACTCCGCGCCGCAGGACGTAGAAAAGGACGTCAAGGTGATGTTTGAGGTGTTTGGCGACAGAGCGGCTTGTGCCGTGCGTGAAATTAGTAAAATTCACGAGGAAGCCGTTTCTTTCCGCTTGGCGGACGGATTTGACGGCGAGAAGCGCGGGGAATTCGTGCTTGTTGTAGAGGGTGCAAAGGAAAAAGAATGTCCCCTCAATTCGCTTACGGAAAAAGAGCATATCCAACATTATATGTTGGCGGGCTTGGATAAAAAAGAGGCGTTGAAGCGCGCGGCGAAGGATAGAGGGGTGTCGAAATCCGTCTTGTATCCGTTTTCCGTGGATTTATAATAAGCAAAGCTTTTTGTAAATTTGGAATGCTGAGTGCTGAATGCGGAATGGTGGCTGAGATTTATAGCTACAACGAATAGCAGATAAATTCTGCTATTCAATTCACGCGCCAAAAGCGCAATTCACGACAGTTTTTCTGTCAATTCACGAAAGGCAACGCCTTTCAATTCACTTTGGACGCGTACATGGTAGCTCCGTTTCGTGATTTAAAACAAAAAATATGGGCATAATATAAGTAAAAATAAAGAGGATAGTAAAAAATGTGGGAATATTATATTCTTTCCTTTTCGGTAATGATTGTTTGTGCGGTGATTGCGGGCATTGCGAGTGCGCGCGTTCGTTCCGCGTATAAAAAATACGGAAATATGCCCACGAAATCGCATATGACGGGCTATGACACGGCGACGAGATTGCTTCGTAATAACGGCGTTTTCGATATTCGCGTGGGCAGAGTGGGCGGTTTTCTTTCCGACCATTACCACCCCGTAAGAAAGGAAGTCAATCTTTCGGCCAGCGTGTACGGCAATGATTCTATCGCGGCGTGCGCGGTGGCGGCGCACGAAATCGGGCACGTGTTACAAAAAAAGAAGGGGTATTTGCCCTATAAGCTTCGGACAGCGCTTGTGAAAATTACGAATATCGGCAGTTACCTCGCCGTGCCTCTCGTGCTTGTCGGCTTGGCGTTGGATTTCCTCATTTCCTCGACGGCGGACGCGAATATTGGTTATTATTTCGCGCTTGTGGGCGTGGGACTTTACGGACTTTCTACGGTGTTTGCATTCGTTACCCTGCCCGTCGAATTAGACGCAAGCCGCCGCGCAAAAAAAATGTTGGTTGCAGAAGGCATTTTGGATAAGGACGAATTGAAATACGCCGACAAAATGTTGGACGCCGCGGCGCAGACGTATTTGGCGTCGCTGTTGACTTCGATGATCTATTTTCTTCGTTTTTTGCTGTGGGTGATGATGCTCTTTGGTCGCCGCCGCAGAAAATAAGCGAAAAACGCTCGGCTTCAAAAAATATTTTTGATAACGAAACAAACCGTTGTGTGGTGAAGAAAAAACCGTTCAACGCGTACATGGTGCCACGATTTTGCGAAAAATAGGCAAAAATCGGCAAGAATAGACGGGATGATAAGTCCTAAAACACAAAAAAGAATAGTCACAAAAATTAAAAGCCCTTGCATACAATAGTAACCGCAGGGCTTTTTTTAATGCGGAATGCGGAGTGCCGACTGCGTCGGACTACATACAAGCCGATGGCTTGATTTTTGGGAAGAAGCGACCCAATTTTGGTGAAAAATAGAAGAAAAAATTTATAATTTTTATGAAAGGTGCCTAAAATGCAAAAAATTGATTAATTTCGCATATTTTTTTTATTTTGCCTATTGACAAGCAGTGTTTTTTGTAGTAAAATGTAGAATAAGGACGAAAAATAGCGTCTAAAACCGTACTTGGGTTTAAAAAACCAAAGAAAAAAGGAAAAAAATCCAAGCGAAAAAGACGTTAAAAAAGGTCCTTTCTTTCGTATAAAGAGGGAATTATATCTTCGATATACGAAAAATCAAACCAAAAAATTATTTTAAGGAGAGACGGCATATGAAACTCTATGACATTGTGGATTGGAATCCCACAGCGACAACGGAAAGCGAAATAATTGCTTTTAAGCACGAAGCTGAAAATTTCAACACCCACACGCAACTCATCGTTACCGGTGCGCAAGAAGCTTTGTTTGTACATAACGGACAAGACGCAGACTTGTTTGCAGCAGGTAAGCACACGCTTTCCACGGAAAACCTTCCTTTCTTAAGAAAGTTGGTTGCCATTCCTACGGATGGTAAATCCCCCTACACCGCAAGCGTTTATTTTGTAAACAAAGTTTACATGAACGACTTAAAATGGGGCACACCGAAAGCTATTTTGACGGAAGACCCTATTTCCGGTATGGATATTCACGTCCGCGCAAACGGTCGTTTCAGCGCGCATATCGTTGACTCTCGTAAGCTCTTAATGAAGAAAATCGTCGGCAACCAAACCGTTTACACGAAAGAGGATTTGGAAGACGAATTATTCGGGGAATTGATTCAACACGTAAGAGCGAACTTGAACACCATGATCCGCGATATGCAAGTTAGCATTTTGGATATCAACTCCCACAGCGTTGAATTATCCAAGAAGATGCTTGAAGTGCTTGTTGCACAATTTGCGGAATTTGGTATCAGCCTTGATAAGTTCAGCTTCATGGACATCAGCGTTCCCGAAGAAGACATCAAGGAACTCAGCGAAATCAAGAAGAAGGTTGCAATGAAGAAGAAAGCTCTCGAAGCAACCTTGCTCGAAGGTCAAGTTCAAGCGCAAATCGACTACGCGAAGCTTAGAGCGGAAGGCGCAGGTAAAGGCGCAGGTGCGGCAGACGGTTGGGCAGCATTGCAGGCAGCTGGCGCGCAAGGCTTAGAGCTTGAATCTAGAAGAATCGACGTTATGAAGACGGCGGCTGGCAACGAAGGTCAAGTCGGCGGGTTCATGGGTGCCGGTATGGGTATCGGTATGGGCGTTGGTATGGGCGGCGCGTTCGGTGCGAACATGGCGAATATGGCAAACCAAGCGTTCAACCCTCAAGGCGGCTATCCTCAACAACCTTATGGTCAAATGCCTCCTCAAGGCTATCCTCAACAACCCTACGGACAGATGCCTCCTCAGGGTTACCCTCAACAACCCTATGGTTATCCTCAACAACCTTATGGCGCACCCCAAGGCTATCCTCAACAACCCTATGGTCAGATGCCTCCTCAAGGTGCACCTGCTCCCGACGGGGCTCCCGCTCCCGAAGGCGTACCTCAAGGTTATCCTCAACAGCCTTATGGTCAAATGCCTCCTCAGGGTTACCCTCAACAACCCTCCGGTTATCCTCAACAACCCTATGGCGCGCCCCAAGGCTATCCTCAACACCCTTACGGACAGATGCCTCCTCAAGGTTATGCACCTCAAGGCGCACCTGCTCCCGAAGCAGCACCCGCACCCGCAGCGGCAGTTTGCCCGAATTGCGGTCAGCCTATTCAACCCGGCGCAACGGTATGTGCTTGCGGTCAGCAATTGGTATAATTGAGTAGAAAAGGAGAAACAAGAAATGAAAAACTTCCTTAAAAAACATACAAAATTAGTTATTTGGGCAATTTTCATGGTGATTTTCAACGTTTTGGCGTTGCTTATCCCTCACAATAAATTGGGGGACGCGACCGTTGCTTTCTGGGGCGGTTTTGCGTTCATCAACGTAGCGTTTGTAGGGATTGGCGTTGTGCTGTTCTTCTTACAGCTTGACAAAACGACGATATTTAGCAACACCGTAATGGTTTACGTGTTCAGCGCGATATATTTCATTATCACCTTCATTTTGAATTTGATTTATATGATCGTGTTCGACGCGAAGAACTTCTACTTAGAAGTATTTCTTCCCAACGGCATCATCGTTGCGTTGTACATTGCGGCAATGCTCGTTGCGAACGCTGCGATGAGACATATGAGCGCTGTAACCAAGCACACGGAAACGAAGGTTGCGGCAAGAAGATTGACGACGGCGAAAGTAGAATTCATTATGAACAACGCGGAAAACGAAGTTGTGAAGAAAGCGTTGTTTGATTTAAAAGAAGACGTACAATACAGCGATCCTATCGGCAACGAATCTACGGTTAGCCTCGAACAAGATTTTGAAAATCAGCTTAACTTGATTGAACAATTGATTGCAGGCGAAGCGGCAGAAGAAGCAATTTTGAAAGCAATTAAATTGGCAAAGAACAAATTGCAGTTCCGTAACGAAACACTCAAAGCAAACAAATAAGGAAACGGAAGGTTTTGGAGGAAAATAATGGAATTCAAAGAAGTTATTTATGAGTGTGGCGGTTGCGGTAGTCAACACGATCCCGTAGAAGTAGAAAAGAGCCCCGACAGAGTTGTGAAATGCCCTTGGTGCAGAAAGAGAACGAGGTTTGAACCCAAACCCGTAACGCCTATTGCAAATCCTGCGGCGGCGTACGATCCGTTTGCGATGCCTACCTCTTCCGCACCTGCGGCGCAAGCGCCCGCTGCACCTGCACACGCGGCGCCCGCGGCACCCGCTATGGCGGCGGTTATCCCCGGTGCCAAGGTTGCAAACGAAGTTCGTCAAGCGGCACGCTTCTTCAAAGAAAAGCAGTTTGATACGGCAGTGCAGTTTGCGCAACAAGTATTGGCTTCGGTCTTGGACCACGCGACGTCCTTGTTTATTCTCGCATACGTACGCGCGTTCGTCAATAATCCAAGAAATCGCGACGCGCTTGAAAAGTTCTTCAAAGAAACCTTGCCTACGATTGAAATGGCGGGCGATGAATTGGAAACCTTCAAGGATTGCGTAATGTTTGTAAGACCTAACCTTATTAGATATCACGCGGATATTATTGCGGCGGTAGTTAAAAACGACAAGAAGGGCGGCCCTGAATTTGTGGACACCTTCTCGCCCGCGATTATTAAGAGCTATACGGATATCGAATGGGTAAGCGACGAAATCTTTGCTACCTTCAAGGAAGCGGGTAAGCACGGCAGTATGCCTAAGACGTGGTATGCATTGTATCAATGTGCGCTTGAAAATCCCGATTCTCCCGTGAAGGTTGGTTGGGATTATGAAGATACGGTAAAAGATTTCTACGATAACTACGTTTTGAGATTGGAAGATTTGTTCAAGGATATTCAAGACGAAACGCTCCGCATGAAATTCTACGGCGGCGCAACAAAGATTAAAAATGTATTCATCTCCAAGATGAATTAAATAAAGGAGGCAACAAAAAATGTCAGATTATGTACAAGTCAATATAGACTATGGTCGAATTCAGAGCATTGTCTATAATGCAGTTAGCCCCGTAGCGGCAGGCGTTGTTCGCGTACAGGGTCAGGTTCAACAAGCGCAAGACGATATCATCAGATTGCAACGTGAGCTTGCGGATTTCAGAAAGCAACAAGAATTCGCAGCGGCATTGCAACGCGCTATCACCGAAATTATCCGTGTTCGTCAAGAACTCGAAGAAAAATTCGGCGTGCACAAGACGGTTAGAGATAACATGCTTGGTATCTTGCAAGCAAACGATCTTGAAATCGTTGGTAAGGAAACGATTACGAAGTGTACGGAAGAGCTCATGATTGCGGCTCCCAAGTATTGGCTCGCTCCTTCCCTTATCGCGTTGGCAGCATGGATTGGCGATAACCAAGCTTTGGCTAATAGAGCACTTAACGTAGCTTTGCAACGTGACAAAGAAAAGACGGCGCTCTTGTTCGCTTTGATTTGCCGCAGAAACCAAAGATTGAAGGCAAGCTTCAAGTGGTTGAAGGTTTACTTCGATCAACAAAATCCTTCCAAGATGAGAAAGAGTATCATCGCGTTCATCGACGCTTACTCCAACGGTGTATTCGGTCACGATAAACAACACCTTTGCGATAAGACTATCGATAAGTGGATGGATAGATTGAAAGCGGATAATCCTCAATTCGACGCGGAACAAAAGACGTATTGGTCCAACTACTACCTTTCTATGACGGATGGCAACCCTTCCCTCGGCGCAGATTACGAGCTTTTGAAGAAGGTAAGCCCTCAAGCAAAGGCTATGGACGAATACGTTTCCAGAATCGTTGCAGTAGATAGAGCAAAGGGTATTAGAGAAAGCTTCAACGAAATTTTGAACGCACAAGTTAACGTTCAATCCTTGGTTGACGAAATCGATAAACAACTCACCAACCTCGTAACCGGTTATGAAGAAGACGAAGCTGAACTTCGTAACGAAGAACGCTTCTACTCCCTCGTTAAGGAACACAGCGGTGACGAAAAGCTCGCGAAGAAGATTATGCGTATCGAAGAAGCGAAGCGTTACGATCCTCCCGTTGACTTTGCAAAGAGATTGTCTCAATCTATTACCGCAAAGGGCGAGCAAGTAGTGGCTATGTCCGCAAAGAAGACGGCTTTGAAGCTCCTTCGCGTTTATATTGAAGGCGCGTTTGAAGATTTCATGCTCGAAAAGAAGGACGCTTATCCTCAAGAAATCAGCGTTGTTATTTCCGAAAAGGGTACGACGGCTGGCAAGTTCACGGGTAAGAGCTTTAAGTGGGTTGGTAAGACGACCGACGGTACGAACGACGCAGCTTTGAAGACAGACGTTTCCAAGAAATACGACGAAGCAAAAGACGAAAGCATCGCTTCCGTTATTGATAAGAAGACAAAGATGATTTTGATGATTATCTTCGGTGCAATTGGTCTTCTCGGTATTATCTTGGCTATCGCATTCAGCAAAAAAGGCGGCGGCGGCTGGTTAGTGCTTGGTATCCCTGGCGTTATCCTTGCAGTTATCATGCTTTTCCTTTGGATGAAAGAAAAGAAAGCGAACCAAGCGGCAAGAGAAGCGTTTGCGAAATATTATGACGATGCAAAGATTAAAGCTTGCGGAATGATC
>JAFTMQ010000150.1 GCA_017452305.1 Clostridia bacterium
AAAAGATAATCAAGCAAGTTGTTGTATCTTTCCATTGCCTTATCATTGAACTTGCTTTGGATTTCCCCTTCCGTCATCTCGCCCATCGTTTCGTCCTGTGCGCGGTATGCCTTTAAGCCGACGATATCCGTCGAATAAATGGTTGCCGAGCCCGTATAAATGGGGTCAAGATAAACGTAGAGGTTGAAAAGCACGTCCTTAATGGTAAGAGGGGTGCCGTCGCTAAAACGAATGCCCTTTTTGATAAGGAACTCGTATTCCGTATATCTTGCCGACGCGGACTCCTCTTGCGTAAGCGGTGCGCCCGCCGCGCTAATATACGTTTCCGTGTAATCCTTGACAACCGTGGGCTCGTCCTCGCCACAGCTCGGTTTGCCTTGTCCGTTTACGCTAAGCATACCGATTTGCGTCATGGAAATAATTTCCGTGTCGGTTGCGGACGTTGCAAAGAAAGGATTGAACGTACCGTCCAATGCTTCCGTCGCCAAAACCAAGGGACGTTCTTCGGGGTTGAAGGTCGTCTCTTTTCCACAGCCCGCAAAGACGGAAAACGAACCCGCCATAAGTAAGCCCGTAAGCAAACAAGCAATGCTTCTTACTGATTTATTCATATATGTATCCTCCGTTTATTTTTCAAATTTTAGTTGGTTTCTGCCGTCACCGTAATAAATTCGGCAGGGTTTCCTACGATGTTAAAGCCGTTAGGATTTTGCGTGAAATATTCCTCGTCCGTCGCAAACGAACCGAACAAACAACGCGTATAAATAAGGTTGCCGTCCGCATCAACGAGATTGTTTACCTTTCTCGCTTCGGATTTTACAATCTTCATCGTGCCTTGTATCGTAACGTTGTTGATTGTTGCACCCTCGACGTAGGTTGTGCAGATAAAATATACGCTAACGTCGATTTTGCTTACTCTGTACGTCATATTGAGATTTTCAAGGGAAAGATTTTCAAGGATTGCCGTTCCTTCTATTTTGCCGAACAGCGAAACCGATTCGCCTTGAATAAAGTTGTCGAGCGTAAGGTTTTTAATCACCGAGCCGTTGCCTTGAATTTCACAGCCCGTAAACATACTCGGCGAGACTTGATAGCCCGCACAATCAATCACCGTATCTTGCAAGAAGTAATAACGCTTGGAGTTTATAATTGCCTTAAACATACCAACAACGTCGTCGGGGGTACGTACCACCGTCCACGTGCCCGTTATGTATTTTGCATATACGACTTGATCTTCGTCCGTTTTTACGAGCGGATATTTCACCGATTGCGTACAAGCCTTATCCGCATAATACGCAATGAACGTGTAGGCATTTTTGACGATTGTCACGGGATTGTAGGGCAACGTGGTCAACCTTCCGTCGTCATCGTAACGATAGCTTTGGATGACGTCGCCGTTTGTTACCGTCGTTTTGTAGGATTGCGTTTCCTCGTTGTACAAGGGGGATTCCGTCGTCAATTTTTTTGTATCCACGGGAATATTAACGTTTGGCTCATCGTGGACAAGAACGACGTTCACGCGGGAAATCTTCGTCCATTTTGCCGCTACGATCCAATGCTCTGCCTCTGGGATTGGCTGAGAAAAATCCACTTTTTTGTCGGTGAGCTTATAAATATAGCACGTTTCTTTTTCATATTTATACGAACCCGTCGTAATCGGCTTACCCTCTTCGTCAAGCTCCACGAAATACCAACCGAGAATTTCATAGCCTTCGTATTGAATACCCAAGTTGCCGTCGTCCACCCCGATATTAAATGGCTGTGCGTCTTTTTTATACCAAAGGTCGCGCATCTTACTTGCGTTCGGGGTAAAAAAGGCTTGCTCTGCATTCGCATAATAAGTAATATGCGAAACCAAGTCGTTCCTTTCAAGTACGTCATCAAGGTCTTCCCCAAGCTTACACCCTGCCAACGTAAAAATCGCCGCGAGTGCCATAAGAATGACGATTAGTATTTTTTTGAGATATTTTTTCATCGATAACCTCAATTCTTAAAGAGAATTTTTCGCTTTGTTATTTGCGGATTGAAAGGCGGAGTTTGCACACTCCCCCTTATAACACAATTTATTTTATCGAAAATGCGCATATTTGTCAATCAATCTTCTTCCTTTATTTGAAATAAATTTCAAATGCGCGCCATTTTTTCTTATTTTCCGTACAAAAAGAGCCACAAAAAAAGACGGTGTAGGTACTTATACCTATCCGTCTTTTTTATACTTTGACCGTCAATTATATGCTTTTACCGCAAAAACACCGTCGATTGCGGCGAGCTTATCCAAAATCTCTTGCGTGGGCGCGTGGTTGGTTTCCACGATTGTATAAGCAACTTCCCCCTTCGAGCCGTTGGCAAGATTTTCGATGTTTACGTTCTGCGCGGAAAACGCCGACGTAATTTGCGAGAGCATATTCGGCACGTTCTTATTCATAATGCAAACGCGCGGCTTTTCCGATTGCGGTATGCCCACCGTAGGGAAATTCACGCTGTTGCGGATATTGCCGCAGGTTAAAAACTCGTCAAGCTGCTGCGCCGCCATAATCGCGCAATGGTCTTCCGACTCCACCGTCGAAGCACCGAGGTGCGGAATGGCAATCACTCCGTCAACGCCCACCGTTTCGTCCGTAGGAAAATCGGTAACGTAAGCGGAAATTTTCCCGCTTGCAAGCGCCTCTTTTAAATCGTTTGCGTTCACTAAATCCGCACGGGAAAGATTGAGAATACGCACGCCGTCCTTCATTTGTGCAATCGCTTTTTCGCAAATGATATTCTTCGTTTGCGGCGTTGCAGGAACGTGCAAGGTGATATAATCGCACGTTTTAAAAATTTCCACGTAATCCGAGGCTTGACTGACGGACGGTGCCAAACTCCACGCCGCCTTTGCCGTGATATAGGGATCGTAGCCCATAACGCGCATACCGAGGGAAATGGCCGCGTTTGCAACCATACCGCCGATTGCACCCAAACCGATAACGCCGATAGTCTTACCCGCGAGCTCGTGCCCAACAAACGCCGATTTGCCCTGTTCGACAAGCTTGGCAATTCCCGTTTTTCCCGCAAGACTTTTCACCCAAGCCACGCCGCCAAGCACGTCGCGAGACGCCAATACAAGCGCCGCAATCACAAGCTCTTTTACGGCGTTTGCGTTTGCCCCGGGCGTGTTGAATACGACAATGCCTTTTTCCGTGCATTTATCTAAAGGGATATTATTTACCCCCGCCCCGCAACGTGCAATCGCACGCAACGTAGGCGAAAAATTCGTTTCGTGCAAGGACGCCGAGCGGACCATAATCGCCGCCTCGTTTTCCACCCCTTCGCCCACCTCGTATTTGCTTGGCAATAAAATATCCGTGCCGACTTTGGCGATTTTATTCATTAACTTAATTTTTAACATATTTTTCTCCGAGTTTTAGCAGAATATTAACCCACTTTCTTTTTTCAACGCGTACCTGTATCGGTCATTTTGGATTTTTCGCCGCAAATTCTTTCATAAATGCGACCAACTTTTCCACGCCCTCGTAAGGCATAGCATTGTATATAGAGGCGCGCATACCGCCCACCGAGCGGTGCCCCTTTAAGTTGACAAGCCCCCTTCCCGTCGCTTGCGCTACAAACTGTTTATCCAAGTCGGGATTACCCGTTAAAAAGGTAACGTTCATCATAGAGCGGCTCGACTTTTCAACGGGGGCAATATAATAATTTTGTCCGTCTAAATAATCGTATAAAAGCGCCGCCTTGCGCGCGTTGCGCTCTTGCATTTTTTGTAAGCCGCCCAAGGACAAAATCCACTCGTAAACAAGCTTCGCAATATAAATACAGTAGGTCGGCGGCGTATTGTACATCGAACCATTATCCGCCATTACCTTATAATTGAGCATCGTCGGCGTGCAAGCGCGCGCCTTGCCCAACAAATCCTCACGAATAATCACCACCGTCAAGCCCGCCGCAGACATGTTTTTTTGCGCGCCCGCATAAATAACGCCGAACTTGGAAACGTCGATTGGCTCGCTTAAAATACAAGAGGACATATCCGCCACTATCGGCGCGCTTGTCTTTGGAATATACGGAAATTTTGTGCCGTATATCGTGTTATTAAAGCACATATGCACGTAATCGATTCCCTCACGGAAGGTCAAATTATCCTCGCTCGGTACGGCGGAAAAATTGATATCTGTCGTGTTTGCCGCCACGGCTACGTCCCCGTATTTTTGCGCCTCTTGATAAGCTTTGCTGGAAAATTGTCCTGATAAAATATAGTCCGCCTTTCCCCTTTCCGAAAGCAAGTTTAAAGGCACGGCGGCAAACTGCGTTGACGCCCCGCCTTGCAAAAACAGCACCTTGTAATTATCGGGGATAGACATAACCTCGCGCAAAAGTTTTTCGGCGTCGTTTATAATTTTTTCATAGACGGCGGAACGGTGGCTCATTTCCATAACAGACATGCCGCACCCTTCGTAATTTGACATTTCTATCGCCGCTTTCTTTAAAACCTCTTCGGGCAACATCGACGGCCCTGCGGAAAAATTATATACTCTTTCCATAGCGATACTCCAAACGAAAAAATAAAATAAATGGCTTTGTTTAATCGAAAATATTGATTAAATTATATTGTAGCAAATTATATATGAAAAGGCAAGGATTTTACAGTAAAAAACGAGATTTTTACTTGCTTTTTCAATGTTTTTCATAAAAAAAGAGCAAGCCCGTAAGAACTTACTCTATTATTATATGATTTTATCGTTAAAAACGATTATTCTTCAAGCATAATGCGCAAGATTTCTCTGTCCGTTTCACGCATACCCTCGTGTGCTAAGCGAGAAACGCTCTTGATCGTATTTTCCACGCCGTCCTTGACAATCCCGTCGCCCGCAAAAAACTCGTTGCCGTTATAATACATATTCAAGCCGAGCAAACCGCTTTCCACCGCCGTGGCAATTTTCGCCGCACAACTTGCCTTTGCACCGTCGCAAATAATACCCGAATCAATTGCCAAAGCATTGACAAGCGTATGAGAAACCTCTTCGTTTCCACCGCCGAGAAGATAGGCGATGCCGCACGCCGCGCCTGCACCTGCCGATACGACGCCGCAGTAAGCGGAAAGCTCACCGATCCCGCTCTTTAAATGAATGGTCACGAGGTTGGAAACGCACAATGCGCGATAGAGCTTTTCTTTTGCTATATGTAATCCGCGCGCGTAAACGATGACAGGCACGGAAGCGGTGATCCCTTGATTTCCACTGCCCGAATTGATAATAACGGGAAGCTCACAACCGTTCATTCTCGCGTCGCTTGCCGCCGCGGCATAGGCTCTTGCCGTGATTTTGATATCGGGTTGATAGGCACGAAGAAGCACCTTACCCACGTTCGCGCCGTAGCTATTCTTTAAGCCCTCTTCTGCAATCGCCATATTGTAAGAAATTTGACGGTCTAACAGTTCTCGCACGAGCTCGATATCTACTTCGTTAGCAAAGCCGACGATATTTTCTATGGTCAAGCATCCTCTATCCGCACGCTGCTCTTCCTTGGGTAAATTTTCGTATAAAACTTGTCCGTCAAGCTTTACGCAAACAATGTTGGTGTGTGCGTCCGCTATACGGACGTACGCCTCGTGCCGCTCGGAACGCAAGGTGATGCCAATGTCGAACACACGCGCATTTTCGGGCGTAAAAACCTCGACGTCAAACTCTTCTTTGATTTTTTTGATTTGCTTGATTTGCTCTTCACTAACACACGCAATTACGTCAAGCGCCGCCCCCGCGTCACCCGCAACCAAACCCGCCGCAAAAGCGGATTTAATGCCGCGCATACCGCCCGTATGCGGTACGGTAACGCACCGCGCGTTTTTAACGATGTTTCCGCTCACCTCTATCTTCGCAGAGATAGGCGTTTCTTTCAATACGGACTTCGCACGTGCCGTTGCATAGGCAATGGAAATCGGCTCGGTACAGCCCATTGCAGGCACGAGCTCTTCATGCAAAATCTTTACGTATTCCGCATAAATTTCTTTGGTGAGCATAGAAAACCCCCTTGCGCTTTTACGCGTGTTTTTCTTCCGTTTCTTGACTTTCGGTATTTTGCGTTTTTAAGAAGCTAACCGCCAAGCTTTCACGATTATCAATCGTATAAGTAGGTACGAGCTTTTTCACCCATTCTTTCATTTGGTCCGTTTCGTTATGCGCCTCTACGTAAAGCGCATCAATGTCCTGCCAAAATACCTCTTCGTCCAAGGGAATAGGCTGTGCGATATTGATAAGTCCGTTTTCCGTTTGCTGTAAGCCCTCTTCTTCCATCAATCTCTCTTCATAGAGCTTTTCGCCGGGACGAAGCCCCGTGCAAACAATATCAATATCGACGTTGGGTTCGTATCCGGAAAGCTTGATAAGGTTATACGCTAAATCGTAAATCTTGACAGGCTCGCCCATATCCAAAACGAAGATTTGCCCACCCTTTGCATAAGCGCCCGCTTGTAAAACAAGCGAAACCGCCTCGGGAATGGTCATAAAGTAACGAATAATGTCCTTGTGCGTAACCGTAACGGGCCCACCTTCCTCGATTTGGCGTTTAAATAACGGAATAACCGAACCGTTCGAGCCTAAAACGTTACCAAAACGAACGGCAACGAAGTTGGTCTTCTTGCTGTATTTGCCCAAGGTTTGAATAATCATCTCGCAAATACGCTTGGTTGCGCCCATGATATTGGTGGGGTTTACCGCCTTATCCGTGGAAATTTGCACGAAGGTTTCCGTCTCGAACTCATCCGCCGCTTGCGCAACGTTTAACGTACCGAAGACGTTATTCTTTACCGCCTCATTAGGGCTTGTTTCCATAAGCGGAACGTGTTTATGCGCCGCCGCGTTGAAAACGATTTGCGGTCTGTATTTATTGAATACGTCGCGGATTTTCACCTTGTCGCGAATACTTGCCACTAACGTGAGCAAAGGCAAATCGGGATAATGACGGCGAAGCTCTTGCTCGATATCATAGATATTGTTTTCGTAAACGTCGAGGATAATCAATTCCTTGGGGTTATGTCTTGCGATTTGACGGCAAAGCTCGCTGCCGATAGAGCCGCCACCGCCCGTAACAAGGACAACCTTATTTTCGATATAGCCCGCCACCTCGTTCAAATTCACGCTAATTTGCTCTCTGCCAAGCAAGTCGCTGATTTCTACGTTGCGAAGCTTGGATACGGAAATTTCACCGTTCGTCATTTCGCTAAGCTCGGGCAACATACGCACGGGAAGGCCCAATTTACTGCAATGCAGTAACGCTTCCTTTTGCAACCTTTTCTGCGTTGAGGGAATTGTAACAAAAATTTCTTGCACCCTAAACTTTTTCGCCGTTTTTTCCAACTCGTTAAGATTTGCAACCACGCGCACCTCGTAAATACTTCTATCCATAGAACGGTTGTCCGCATCTACGATACAAGCAGGCTCATAACGACTCTTATCATCGTAAAGCATATGACGAATTAGCGTAAAGGTATCGTTGTTACAACCGACAAGCATAACCCTACGCTTCTTATCGCGCATATTGCAAAACTTACTCTTTAACGTAGTAAAAATACGCTTTGAAACACGGATTGCCGAAATTCCGCATACAAGTAAAACGCAATACACAAGCAAAGTGAAGAAGGTGATACCCGCTTCTTCACGGAACGTTTTGCCTGCAATAAGTAAGAAAATGACATTGGCAATCGCGGTTGCGCCCACCACTGCCACTATCCGTAAAAACTCGGGAATACCGACGGACGAAAACTTCATCGAATAGGTACGGAATACCACGCCCATCAAAACGACGAACAGTGCGTTGGCAATAATCCAAAGCCATACGGAAGCGGATACACTCCACCCCTTATTGTTATAGGCGAAAAGAAAATAAGCGCCAAGCGTAGCAATTACCACACAAAGAATATCCAAAGTTACCGTTGCGGCTTTGATAAGTATTTTACGCCATACGGCATTTCCGTGTTCATTAACGTTGTTCTCGTTGGTTTGTTTAGACATTATAAATCCTCTATTAATTTCTACGTTCTTGCATTATATTTACAGCAAAAACACGAAGCGATCCGTATTATTATAACATAATACGGGAAACTTGTCAAGACGTTTTTAAGATTTTGCCAAGGTATAGGGAGGTGCCGTTTTCCCATGCAACGGATTGAATAAAAGCGCATTGACCGTATTATACACGTGTCGTGCGTACAATTTTGCCACGTTTATCCCCGTCGCGGCTTC